>CAYRBQ010000898.1:0-1572 GCA_964422305.1 uncultured Reyranella sp.
GCGCGCCAAGCAGCAGGCCGTCACCATGACCATGTGCGACGGCGAGGTCATCTACAAGGACGGCACCTTCACCAAGGTGGATCGCACGGCGGCCCTGAAGGCGCTGCACGACGATCTGAGCAAGGCGCTGGCCGACGACGAGGTCGAGCGGCGCAAGCTTTCGGTGGCGCTCTTGCCGTACGCCCGCAAGTTCTACGAAAACTACATGGACCCCTCGAAGCACCAGCCATTCTATCGGCCGAGCTCGATGGTGTAGTCAGCGGAGCGTTCCTATGAGCGGAGGCGCGCGCTCCCAACAGGACGCACGCACTGCTAGGCGGCCTTGCGCCGTCGGCGTTCGCCTTGAGGTACGGCGACGCCGCCCGAGAGCAACGAGCTGACGAGCTGGTTGAGGCTCACGCCCTCGACGTCGGCGCGGATTGCCAGCGAGCGGTGAAGCGATGCCGGCACACGAACGATGAACTTGCCGCTGTAGGAATGCTTCGATGCCGGGGGCGGGACCTGGTCGCCGAACTCGCGCGCGGTCCTGATCCACGAGCGGATCGCGTCGCGCAGCTCCTTCAGCGCCTCCGCCTCGGTCTCACCCGTGGACACGCAGCCCGGCAATTCGACGGCCGCCGCCATGTAGCCGCCCCCTTCGGCGGAAGGCAGAGGAATGACAGTCGCCGCATAGGCTTCTGCGTCGACGTCGTTGCGTCGTACCGACCCCTTCTTCGCCATCACTGCTTCTCCACGAACTCGACGAACATCCGCACGTAGACGGGCTTGATCGGCTTTCGCGCCGGGACCGTCAGCTTCGCGCCGTCGGCTCGGCGGAACGTCACGTGACTGGTGCCGGCTGCCGCCATTCGATCGCCCTGGCGCGCGCCACAGACTTCAAGTCGTCGATGTGCCAGTCCGCCTTGGGATTCTGGCGCATCTTCGCCAGCCGCTTGTCGGCAACGCTCATGGCTCAAGGATAGTATCGGATATAGTATCGTTCAAGAGCCAGTTGGCAGTTGCAGCCGCGCGATATAGAAGCCGTCGAGGCCGCCGCGCTCAGGCCACATCGACGGCAGGGTGCGGACGTCGCCCTGCGGGGTGACGGCGCTTTCCAGCCCCGGCAGCTCGGCGGGCTGCACGGGCATGCGCTTCAGGCGCCGGTCGCGCGCCAGCAGCGCCTCGATGCGCGCCGGGCCTTCATCCTCCTGCAGCGAGCACACGGCGTAGACCAGCCTGCCGCCGGGCTTCAACAGCTCGACGGCGTGCAGCAGCAGGCGGTCCTGCGTCAGCGTCAGCCGGCCGACATCCTCCTCGTCCTTCAGCCAGGCGATGTCGGGATGGCGGCGCAGCGTGCCTGTGCCGGAGCAGGGCGCGTCGAGCAGGATGGCGTCGAACGTCTCGGCGGGGCTCCACTTGCTGGCATCGGCGGTGACGAGCTCGGCTGACAAGCCGGCGCGCGCGAGGTTCTCGCCCACTCGCTTCATGCGGCGGGCCGAGATGTCGACCGCCGTGACGGCCGCGCCGGCGGCGGCCAGCTGCAGCGTCTTGCCGCCCGGCGCGGCACAGAGATCGGCGACACTCTTGCCCGAG
>CAYRBQ010000899.1:0-1570 GCA_964422305.1 uncultured Reyranella sp.
AGCAGCCCGAGAAGCTCGACGTTGCCGCGATGAACCGCAAGAACTCGAGGATCGGCTGATATGGCTACCGAACTTTCATCGTTTGCCGAACTGAAGAAGGCGCCGATGGCGCCGGCGCCCGCCGCCGTCCGCGAGAAGGAAGTGGACGCCCAGGGTCGCGCCTACGCCACGGGCCGCCGCAAGAACGCGGTCGCCCGCGTGTGGGTCAAGCCGGGCACCGGCAAGATCACGGTCAACGGCCGTGACCAGACGATCTACTTCGCGCGCCCGACGCAGCGCATGATGATCCAGCAGCCGTTCGACGTGTCGCAGCGCAACGGCCAGTTCGACGTGATCGCCACGGTCTCCGGCGGCGGCCTGTCGGGCCAGGCGGGCGCGGTCCGTCACGGCATTGCCCAGGCGCTTTCGAAGTTCGAGCCCGGCCTGCGCGGCGCCATGAAGACCAACGGCTTCCTCACCCGCGACAGCCGCGTGGTCGAGCGCAAGAAGTATGGCCGCGCCGGTGCGCGTCGCCGCTTCCAGTTCTCCAAGCGCTAAAGCGGCACTTGGGATATCCTCGAAGGGCGCCTCAGGGCGCCCTTCGTTTTTGTGGAGTGCGGGTCCAATGTCCGGTCTCATCGTGCCCTTCGGCGGCGTCGTGCCGAAGGTCCATCCCTCGGCCTTCATCGCGCCGAACGCGACCCTGATCGGCGACGTCGAGATCGGCGCCAACTGCGGCATCTGGTTCGGCGCCGTGCTGCGCGCCGACGGCGTGCCGATCCGGATCGGCGAGGGCTCCAACATCCAGGACGGCTCGGTGATCCACATCGCCGCGCGCGGCGTCGGCACCACGGTCGGCCGCAACGTCACGGTCGGCCATCTGGTCCTGCTGCATGCCTGCGAGGTCCAGGACGACGCCTTCGTGGGCATGCACTCGACGGTGCTCGACGAGGCCGTCGTCGAGACCGGCGCCATGGTGGCGGCGGGCGCGGTCGTGACGCCGCGCAAGATCGTGCGCAAGGGCGAGCTGTGGGCCGGCAACCCGGCGGTCAAGATGCGCGACGTCACCGAGAAGGACATCGAGATGTTCCGGCGCTCGGCCGCGGGCTACGTGAAGCTCGCCCAGGCCTATCGCGGCGACGTGCCGAAAGCCGCCGAGTAGGGCGGCCGCGATGATCGAGGGCGACTACGACTACATCGTCGTGGGCGCGGGATCGGCCGGCGCCGTGCTGGCGGAACGGCTCAGCGAAGATCCCGCCGTCCGCGTGCTGCTGGTCGAGGCGGGCCGCGACTTCCGTTCGGCCGAGACGCCCGAGCACATCCGCATCCCCAACCCGATGCGTGCCATCGCCGACGACGACTATCGCTGGCCCAACCTGCTGGCGCGCCGCACGGAGAAGCAGGAGCCCAGGCTCCTGTGGCGCGGCCGCGCGGTGGGCGGCAGCTCGACCATCAACGGCCAGATCGCGATCCGCGGCGTGCCCGACGATTTCGAGCGCTGGCGCGCCATGGGCTGCACCGGCTGGGGCTGGGACGACGTGCTGCCGTACTTCAACAGGCTCGAGACCGACGTCAATTTCGGCGACCGCCC
>CAYRBQ010000900.1:0-1569 GCA_964422305.1 uncultured Reyranella sp.
CCGTGACCTTCGGCACCGTCGCCTCGGCGTAGGCGTAGAGCAGCTTGGCGCCGTGCTTGATGATGCCGCCGAACTCCTGCGTCGTACCCGGCAGGAAGCCAGGCACGTCGACGAAGGTGACGATCGGGATGTTGAAGGCGTCGCAGAAGCGCACGAAGCGCGCGGCCTTGCGGCTCGAATCGATGTCGAGGCAGCCTGCCAGCACCATCGGCTGGTTGGCGACGAAGCCCACCGTCTTGCCGGCCATGCGGCCGAAGCCCACGACGATGTTACCGGCCCATTCGGGCGAGAGCTCGAAGAAGTCGCCCTCGTCCACGACCTTCAGGATCAGCTCCTTGATGTCGTAGGGCTTGTTGGGATTGTCCGGCACCAGCGTGTCGAGCGACATGTCGTCCCGATCGACCGGATCGTGTGTCACCCGCGCCGGCGCCCTCTCGCGGTTGTTCGAGGGCAGGAAGCCCATGAAACGGCGGAGCTGCAGGAGCGCCTCGACGTCGTTCTCGAAGGCGAGGTCGGAGACGCCCGACTTCTGCGTATGGGTGAGCGCGCCGCCCAGCTCCTCCTGGGTCACCGTCTCGTGCGTCACGGTCTTCACCACGTCGGGACCGGTGACGAACATGTAGGAACTGTCCTTCACCATGAAGATGAAGTCGGTCATGGCCGGCGAATAGACCGCGCCGCCGGCGCACGGGCCCATCACCATCGAGATCTGCGGAATCACGCCGGAAGCCAGCACGTTCTTCTGGAAGACGTCGGCATAGCCCGCGAGCGAGTCGACGCCCTCCTGGATGCGCGCGCCGCCCGAATCGTTCAGGCCGAGCAGCGGCGCGCCGACCTTCATGGCGATGTCCATGACCTTGCAGATCTTGGCCGCATGCATGCCCGAGAGCGCACCGCCGAACACGGTGAAATCCTGGCTGAAGACGTAGACCAAGCGGCCGTCGATCGTGCCGTGCCCGGTCACCACGCCGTCGCCCGGGATCTTCTGGTTCTCCATCCCGAAATCGATCGAGCGATGCTCGACGAACATGTCGAACTCCTCGAACGAGCCGGGATCGAGCAGCACGTCGATGCGCTCGCGGGCCGTGAGCTTGCCCTTGGCATGCTGCGCCTCGATGCGGCGCTCGCCGCCCCCCAGCCGCGCGGCCGCCCGCCTGCGCTCCAGTTCTTCCAGCATCTTCTGCATTTCTCTGTATCTCCGGCCCTTGCAGATCAGTTTTCGGCCATTAAGCGGGTTACGTCTAGCGGAGGAATCGCTTCTCGTTGTCCTTCACCGTGCCCATGCCCTGCAGGTCGAAAACCTCGTCGACCGTGGCGATGCTCGCCTCGACGCCATGGACGCCGCCGTCCTTGCGGATTTTCGCGAAGGTCGCACGCATGGCGCCGACCGAGGCGCGGATCGCGTGATTGCCCCAGATCAGCAGGCCGACCTTCTTCAACTCGCGGACCCGCGCCACCGTCATCTGCGGATAGGCGGTCGGCACCAGCGCGATCGGCGCCTTGCCGTCCCATGCCCGGGCGAAGGCCTCGATCAGCTCTTCGGGAATGTCGTCGTGATACTGCCGGGCG
>CAYRBQ010000901.1:0-1552 GCA_964422305.1 uncultured Reyranella sp.
CACGCACTTCGAATTCTTCTCCTCCCCCGTTTCGGGTCGCTGCTATGGCCTCTTCGGCCATAGCAGCCTGGTGCCCGCGCAGCGGGCGGAGGGGGAAGGCCACGGGTGTTCCTCTATCGATGCTTCCGACCCCCTTCGCCGCGTAAGACGCGGCACTTCCCCCGCTGCGCGGGGGCAGCAAGCAGCCATACGCGACTGCCCTAGGTTTCGGAGGAGGAGAAGCGATTGCGATTGAGGCGGAAAGACTCTCAGCCGACCGCGAGACCGGTCTTCTCGTCGACACCGGTCTTGAGGTTGATGCACTGGACCGCCGCACCCGATGCGCCCTTGCCGAGATTGTCGAGCGAGGCGATCGCCACCACGTTGCCGTCGGCGTCGTTGCCGTAGACGGCGAGTTCCATGGTGTTGGTGTTGGTCAGTCGGTCGGCGCGCAGGAACTGGTCTCGCTCCAGCCACGACTTGTCGCCGAGCGGCCGCACCGGCACGAAGGTCTCGCCGGCATAGCGGTCGGCCAGCACGCCGTGCACGTCCTTGGCCGTCACCTGCCTGGTGGTGATGTCGCGCGTGATCGGCACAGTGATCAGCATGCCCTGGGCATAGTGACCGACCGACGGGACGAAGAGCGGCGCGTGCGACAGGCCGGAATACTTCTTCATCTCCGGCACGTGCTTGTGCGCAAGCGCCAGGCCGTAGAGGCCGAACGGCTCGACGTCCGGCTTCTCGTGGACCGCGATCAGATCCTTGCCGCCGCCCGAGTAGCCCGAGACGCCGAACACGGCGGGCGTGGAGTCGGCGCGCACGATGCCGGCCTCGACCAGCGGCCGCAGGATGGCGATCGCGCCGGTGGGATAGCAGCCCGGGTTGCTGATCCGGTTCGAGGCGAGCAGCTTCTGCCGCTGGTCCTTGGCCATCTCGGGGAAGCCGTAGGTCCAGCCATCGGCCACACGATGCGCCGTCGAGGCGTCGATCACGACGGTGTCGCTGTCGCCGATCGCGGCCACCAGCTCCTTGGCCGCGGCGTCGGGCAGGCACAGCACCGTGATGTCGGAGGCCTTGGCGATCTCCGCGCGCTTGGCCAGATCCTTGCGGTCGGCCATCGGCAGCTCGAGCAGCTCGATGTCCGGGCGGTCCTTCAGCCGGTCGAGGATCTGCAGGCCGGTGGTGCCGTGCTGGCCGTCGATGAAGATCTTGGTCTTGTTGCTGGTCGTCATGGAACTTCTCTCTCGTGACTGGGGCCTTGGGGAAGGGCCGACTGGAGAAGAAGGTGAAATGGGAAGCCGCTCATCCTCTCCAGCGGCTTCGATCGAACAGCGCGTTTGTTAAACGCGCGTGTCCTCACGCCGCTTGTCGAAGCGGCGGCGTCGCGACCGGAGGAGGGCGAACGTCTTCATGGTGGAGGCGGATATTTCATCGCGAGCCCCCTCTGTCAAGATGCCTGGGGCAAGGTGTAGGGTCCAAGATCCGTTTCCAGGGAGCCCGCCATGAGCCAGTCGCCCCAACCCGCCGCCCATCCCGACGGCCTGTCGATGCTCGAAAAGCGCAAGATCGAGGC
>CAYRBQ010000902.1:0-1551 GCA_964422305.1 uncultured Reyranella sp.
GACGGCACTCTCGCCTCGGTCGCCTCGTCGACCGATCCGCACTTCGGCATGCAGGTGCCGGACGCCTGCCCGGACGTTCCGGGCGACGTGCTGAACCCGAAGAACACCTGGAAAGACAAGAAGGCCTACGACCACGCCGCACGCGACGTCGCCAAGCGCTTCGAGTCCAACTTCCAGCAGTTCGAGGCCCACGTCGACACCAAGGTCAAGCAGGCGGCGATTCGCGCCGCCGCCTGATCGCCATCGGCATCGCCTCGACGCGGCGGACATAATATGATGCCGCCGCGTGAGCCCGGTCACCGACACTTCCCCTGACGTCGCAGCGCGCCGGCCGTGGCGCCTGCCGCTGGTCGCGGCGCTGGCGCTGGCTTTCGTCTCCCTCGCGCTGATCTCGGGCATCGCCTACATCGTCGTGCTGGCCGGCGCCACGGGTACCGCCGACCGGCTGCTGGTCGACCGTGCCGCCCGTCTCGTCGATGCCCAGGTGGCACTCGTTCGCAGTCGGCTCGATCCGGTCAGCGAGCAGCTCGAGCTGATCGCCTCGCTGGCCGCGGCCGGTCGCATCGACATCGAATCGCCGGTCGACGTGCGCGAGGCGCTCTCGGTGCTGATGACCCAGGTGCCGGCGGTGTCGGCGGTGGGCTTCGCCACGCTCGACCTGAAGCTGCACCGCGCCATGCGCGAAGCCAGCGGCCAGGTGAAGCGCGACACGGTCTCGCTGGTCGACCAGCCGCAGGGAATGGAGCGCTTCCGCCAGCTCCAGACGTCGCAGCGCACGTTCTGGGGCGCGCTGTTCTGGAGCGAGATGATCAAGCAGCCGGTGGTCAACGTGCGGACCCCGGTGCGACGCATCGACAACGCCTTCATCGGCGGCCTGATCGCCACGGTCGCGGTCGGCGATCTGTCGTACCTGATCGGCGATCCGGCGCGCGGTGGCGACGGCCGCTACTTCATCCTGGTCGGGCGCGACCAGGTGCTGGCGCACCGTCGCCTCATCGACCCGCGGGGCCTCGGCCTCTCCGAGTCCCGCCCCTTGCCCACCATCAGGGAGGTGGACGATCCGGTGCTCGCCAAGATCTGGGACAAGCCGGTGCGCTCACCGCAGATCGACCGGGCGTTGGGCAGCCTCGGCCATGTCGTCGAGGAGGGCGGGCGACGCTGGGTGTTCGTCTATCGCGAGCTCAGGCGCTTCGGCCCCGATCCCTGGTTGGTCGGGCAGTACTTTCCGATCGAGGACGCGACCGGCGACCTCGACCGGCTTCGCAACGGCGCCATCGTGGGTGCCGCGACGCTTGCGGTTGCCGCCCTCCTGGCGCTGTTCATGGGGCTGCGCATGGCGCGCTCGATCCGGACGCTCACCTCCGCGGCGGAGGCGATCGAGCACCTGAAGTTCGACGAGCCCTTCCATCGCCAGTCGCGGCTGCGCGAGATCGACGATGCCGGCCACAGCCTCGACAAGGCGCGGGGCGCGCTGAAGTGGTTCGGCGCCTACGTGCCCCACCGTCTCGTCTTCCGGCTGATGGAGCTCGGCGAGGGCGCCGTGGCGTCGCG
>CAYRBQ010000903.1:0-1549 GCA_964422305.1 uncultured Reyranella sp.
ATCAGGGCGAAGCCGGTGCGGAAGCCCGCGGCGTCGGCGATGCCCGCCTGCATGATGTAGCGCTGCAGGCAGGCGGCATGCACCCCAGGCGCCACGTCGCGCCGCGCATCCTCGATCAGCGAGACGAGGTCGTAGGAGGGGTGCCCGCGCTGCGCATCCTGGAAGTCGAGCAGGCCACAGGCTTTCACGCCCGACCGCGCCGGCAGCCACAGCAGATTGTCCTTGTGGTAGTCGCGCAGCAGCAGCGTTTCGCCCGTGGCGGGCAGGGCGGCGAGGCACTCCTTCCAGGCCGCGACATAGGACGCGGTCTCCTCGGCCGGTGTCGGCTTGCCGGTCGCCTCCGGCAGGTACCATTCCGGCAGCAGCATCGCCGCCTCGATCAGCGCGTCGCCGGCGTAGGCGCCGAGGCCGGGCAGCAGGCTCTTCTCGCCGGCACGATAGAGCTCGACCAGCACGTCGGTGGCGCGACCGTAGAGCTCGGCCTCGTTGCCGCCGGCGGCCAGCACGCGCGCGAACGTATCGTCGCCGAAATCCTCGATCAGCAGGAAGCCGTGCTCGGCGTCCTCGGCCAGGATCTGCGGTGCGCTGAGGCCGAGCCCGATCAGGTGCCGCGCGATGCGCACGAACGGCCGCACATCCTCCTGCGGCGGCGGGGCGTCCATCACGACCGCCGATTCTCGCGAGCGGGTCAGGCGATAATACTTGCGGAACGAAGCGTCGCCCGCGAGCAGCCGCTCGCCGGCATTGCCCCAGCCGGCATCGTGCACGAACGCCGCGCGCAACACGTCACGTTCAGATTTCGGCAAGCCGTCGGTCTCCTTCGAGTGTTGCGCGCCGGCCTTCGCCCTCGATGGCGAGGCGCACCGTCAGCCGGTCGTGCGGCAGCAGGCCACCAAGCCGCTCGGCCCATTCGACCAGCGCCACGCCGTCGGCGCGCGCCTCTTCCCAGCCCAGCTCGAAGACCTGCTCGGGCGCCTCCAGCCGGTAGAGGTCGAAGTGCCAGAAGCTCCCGTGCGGTGTTTCGTAGACCTCGACCAGGGTGAAGGTCGGGCTGGGCACGATGAGGCCGGGATCGCCCGCGGCGGCGCGCAGGATGGCGCGGGCGAGCGTCGTCTTGCCGGCACCCAGGCCGCCCTCCAGGGCGACGAGATCGCGCGGCCGCAGGCGCGCGGCGAGCGTGGTGCCCAGCCGTTCGGTCGCCGCCTCGTCGGGAAGGGACAAAGAAAAAGTCGGCATCTCTCGATGCCGACTCTTCTAGCACGCAGCCGCCTGTGGGCGGTTGCCGGGTCTAGTAGCGGTAGAGGTCGCCCTTGAACGGGCCGGCCTCGGGCACGCCGATGTATTTGGCCTGGTCGGCCCTGAGCTTGGTCAGCTTGGCGCCGACCTTCTCGAGGTGGAGCGCGGCGACCTTCTCGTCGAGCACCTTGGGCAGTGTGTAGACCTTCTTCTGGTACTTGCCCGGATTGGTCCAGATCTCGACCTGCGCCAGCGTCTGACGGGACTTGGCGCGAAAGCGCCATCACCATCGCGGACGCGCTGCGCACCGTTC
>CAYRBQ010000904.1:0-1549 GCA_964422305.1 uncultured Reyranella sp.
AGGTCCGCAAGGTGACGGACCTCGACTGGACGGCGATCTCGCCGCCCGCCTCGATCCAGCCCGGCGACCGCACCGGCAAATTCCGGCTCGGCACCGATCACCTGCTGGAGGACGAGAACGGCGAGAGCCGGATCAGCCGCGAGGATTTCGCGGTGGCGATCCTGGACGAGATCGAGAAGCCCCGGCACGTCCGCCGGCGCTTCACCGCCGCCTATTAGCTATTCCAGCGTCTCCAGCAGCCGCGTGCAGAGGTAGGTCCGTGGCACCAGGGACGAATAGTAGATCTGCTCGTCGATGGCGTGCGCGCCCTTGCCGTCGGCACCGAGGCCATCGAGCGTCGGGATGCCGAGGGCGGCCGTGAAGTTGCCGTCGCTGCCGCCGCCGGTCAGCGGCACGTCCTGCAGCTCCTTGCCGATCTCGCGATAGATCGCCTGCGCCTTGGTGAAGAGGTCGGTGATGCCCGCGTCCTTCTGGTAGGGCGGCCGGTTCATCTCGCCGGTCACCTCGAGCGTCACGTCCTTGCCGATCGGCTCGAGATTCAGGAACCAGTGCGTCATCTCCTCGGCGAGCTGCTGGGAGGGCACGCGCAGGTCGACGTCGATCGAGCATTCGGCTGGCGTCACGTTGACGCCGCTGCCGCCTCTGATCAGGCCCACGTTGCAAGTGATGCCGCGGGCATAGTCGGTCTTCTCCTCGATGCGCACGATCTGTTTGGCCATCTCGAGGATGGCGCTGCGGCCGTCCTGGTGGCGGACGCCGGAATGCGCGGCGCGGCCCTTCACCTTGAGCGTGAAACGGCCGACACCTTTACGTGACGTCACGACCTTGTCGCCGTCGCGGCCCGGCTCCATCACCAGCGCATACTTGTGGCCCTTGGCGGCCTCCTCGATGCGGGCGCGCGAGGTCGGGCTGCCGACTTCTTCCTCGGGGATGAACAGGAACGTCACTGGCAACCTGGTGCGCTTGCCCTGGCGGATCAGGTGGCGCAGCGCGTAGTAGGCGATGTAGCCGCCGGCCTTCATGTCGTAGATGCCGGGGCCGAAGATGCTGTCGCCCTCGCGACGCACCTTCAGCTCCTTCTCGATCATGCCGAGGGGATGCACCGTGTCGAGATGGGCCAGGACCAGGATGCCCTTGCCCTCCCCCCACGGAGTCCTCGCCTCGAGAATGTCGCCGAACCCGTCGCGTCCCGGGATGCGCTCGAGCTTCAGGCCGAGGTCCTTCATCTGACCCTCGACATGGTCGACGACCTTGTTGACCGACTTCGCATCGTGGCTCGGGCTCTCGATCGACACCCACTCCACGATGCCCTCGAGCACCTCGTCGGCGTCGATCCTGGGCTCGTTCTTCATCCTCTCGGCGGCCATCGGCTCTACTCGCTTCTCAGATCGGGTCCCAGGTGAAGTACTCCGGCGAGCGCTTGAGGTCGGTGAAGAAGGGCTTCATCGACGGCACCGCATGCTCGGCGATGTCCTCGAGCGTCCAGCCCTCGGAGTTGTGCACCGAGCGCACCGGACGGTTGGCGTTGAACAGCATGATCTCGTTCATG
>CAYRBQ010000905.1:0-1548 GCA_964422305.1 uncultured Reyranella sp.
ATCGCCATCAACCCATCCATGATGCGCATGATGATCCCGTCGAGCCACCGCACGTAGCCCGAGATCAGGCCGATCACGACGCCGATCGCCACCGCGATGATGGCGACGGCGACGCCGACCGCGAGCGACACGCGGGTGCCGTAGATCACGCGGCTGTAGACGTCGCGGCCGAGGCTGTCGGTGCCGAACAGGGCCACGCGCTTGACGGTCTGGCCGTCATCCAGGCGCATGGTGATCTCGGTGCCGGGCTTCTTGTTGCGGGCAGCCGGATCGATCCGCGTCGGATCGACGGTGCCGAGGAACGGCGCGAGGATGGCGATCGTGAGCATGATCAGCAGGATCGCCCCGCCGATGATCACATTCGGGTTCTTGATGGCAACGAGCCACAGGCTCTTGCGCTTGGTCGAGGCCGCCGCGATGGAGGCGGAGTCGACGACGTCTTCGGTGACGGCGCTCAATAGCGGATCCTCGGGTCGAAGATGGTGTAGCTGATGTCGATCAGCAGGTTGATGACGACGTAGACCACCGAGAACATCAGAATGACGGTCTGGATGGTCGGGAAGTCGCGGGAGAGGACGGCTTCGACCGTGAGTCGGCCGAGGCCGGGCAGGCCGAACACGCTCTCGGTCACCACGGCGCCGCCCATCAGGATGGCGATGCCGAGGCCGATCACGGTCAGGATCGGCACGGCCGCGTTCCTGAGCGCGTGCTTCATCAGCACGACGCGGTTGGAGAGGCCCTTGGCACGGGCGGTGCGGATGTAATCCTCGTTCAGCACCTCGAGCACAGAGGCGCGGGTGATGCGCGAGATCAGCGCGATGAAGCCCACCGACAGGGTGAGCGAAGGCAGCACCATGCGCTCGAGGAAGGCCCAGAAGTTGACGCCGATGCGCGTATAGCCCTGTACCGGCAGCCAGCCGAGCTCGATGGCGAAGATGTAGATCAGGCAGTAGCCGATCACGAAGCCAGGCACCGAGAAGCCGATGACGGCGAAGCCCATCACCATGCGGTCGAGCAGCGACCCCTGGCGGTAAGCCGCGAGCACGCCGATCGGCACCGAGACGCTGACGGCGAAGACCAGCGTGCAGAGCGCCAGCGCGAGCGTCGGCTCGATTCGCTGGGCGATCAGCTCGGCCACGGTCTTCTTGAAGAAGTAGCTCTCGCCGAAATTGCCCTGGAGGATGTTGCCGATCCAGATGACGAACTGCGCCCAGAGCGGCTCGTCGAGTCCGAGCTTGGCGCGGATGTCGGCGATCTGGTCGGAAGTGGCGTTGTCGCCGGCGATGACCGCCGCGGGATCGCCCGGCGTCAGTCGCAGCATGAGGAAGACGAAGACCGCCACCACCGCGAGCACGGGGATGATGGCGACGATACGACGGGCGATGAAATCGAGCATGGGTTCCCAATCAAAGCGTCGTCCCGGACGGCAGATCCGCCCGGGACGACGTAGACGCTACTTCTTCTCGATGTTCCACATCACCGGCACGGGCGCCTTCAGCCAGCCGGAGATGTTGGAGCGCATGGCGCCGGGTCCGTACCATTGGCCGA
>CAYRBQ010000906.1:0-1547 GCA_964422305.1 uncultured Reyranella sp.
TCGTGGGCTGCGGCGTCAGCCTGACGCTCGACAAGGGCACCGTCAGCGCCGCCCGCGTCGGCCTCGGCGCGGTCGCTCCGACCGTGCTGCTGGTCGAGGACGCGGCCAAGGCGCTGATCGGCTCCAAGCTCGACGAGGCCGCGCTGGAGAAGGCCGCCAAGGCCTGCAGCGCCGCCTGCCGTCCGATCGACGACAAACGCGGAACGATTGCCTACCGCACCCAGGTCGCCGGCGTGCTGCTCAAGCGCACCGCCGCCATTGCCGCCCAGCGGGCGGGAGGAAAGTAAACGCCATGGCCAAGATCCACGTCTCCACCACCATCAACGGCGAGCCGCACGAGTTCCTCTGCGACGCCGAGCAGAGCATGCTCGACGTGCTGCGCGGCCCACTCGGCCTGACCGGCAGCAAGGAAGGCTGCGGCTCGGGCGACTGCGGCGCCTGCACCATCACGGTGAACGACCGCATCGTCTGCTCCTGCCTGATGCTCGCGGCCGAGGCCGAGGGCCAGAAGCTCGGCACCATCGAGGGCATGGCGGGCGAAGAGCTGCACCCGCTGCAGACCAAATTCCTCGAGATGGCCGCCCTCCAGTGCGGCATCTGCACGCCGGGCGTGCTGATGGCGGCCAAGTCTCTGCTCGAGCGCAACCCGAATCCGACCGAGCACGAGGTCCGCTTCTGGCTCGCCGGCAATCTCTGCCGCTGCACCGGCTACGACAAGATCGTCCGCGCCGTGATGGAAACCGCCGCCGACATGCGAGGAGCCGCCCGATGAGCACCAAAGCGAACAATCCCGTGAACGACAACAAGTGGATCGGCCAGCGCACGATCCGTCCCGACGGCGCCGACAAGGTGACCGGCCGCGCTGCCTACTCCGCGGACACGACCATGCCCGGCATGATCTGGGGCAAGGTGCTGCGCAGCCCGCACGCGCATGCGCGCATCAAGTCGATCGACACCAGGAAGGCGGAAGCCCATCCCGGCGTGAAGGCCGTGGTGACGCACAAGGACATCGTCGACTTCCCGCTCGACAAGTCGGTGATGCTGGGCATCCAGGACATGCGCTGGATGTGCCGCAACGTCATGGCGCGCGAGAAAGCGCTGTTCTACGGCCATCCGATCGCCGCCGTCGCCGCCATCAGCGAGAAGGTCGCGGCCGAGGCGGCCGCGCTGATCGAGGTCGAGTATGAGGTGTTGCCGCACGTCGTCGACGTCGAGCAGGCGATGAAGCCCGGCGCGCCGATCCTGCACGACTTCATCAAGTACAAGGACAAGCCCTCGAACATCGCAGGGACCTTGGAGCACAAGCTGGGCGACATCGACGCGGGCTTCGCCAATGCCGACGTCGTCATCGAGCGCTCCTTCCGCACCGAGCCGGTGCACCAAGGCTATATCGAGCCGCATAGCTGCCTGGTCAGCGTCTCCGACGGCAAGGCCACGATCTGGAGCTCGAGCCAGGGTCAGTTCATGGTCCGCGCCATGTGCGCCTACCTGACGGGCATCCCGCAGAACGACATCCGCGCCATCCCGGCCGAGATCGGCGGCGGCTT
>CAYRBQ010000907.1:0-1546 GCA_964422305.1 uncultured Reyranella sp.
ATGGGCGCCGTGTTGGGCGCGGCACTCGCCGTGTGCCTCCCCGAGCTGTTGCGCGACCTGCAGGGCGCTTGGCTGCTCGCATACGCGGCCGCCACGCTGGTCGTCGTCCGCTGGGCGCCGGAGGGTCTCGCGGCGTTGATCGACCGTTGGCGTGGTGCGCGGGCAGCGGTCGCAGTCGTGCAGACACTCCCGCAACGGCTGAGCTCGCCCGCCGGTCCGCGCGAACTCGCGCTCGAGCAGGTTTCCAAGTCGTTCGGCGGCGTGGCGGCCCTTTCCGATGTCTCCTTCACGGTCGATCGCGGCGAGGTCGTGGGGCTCATCGGTCCGAACGGCTCGGGCAAGACCACGCTGCTCAACGTGATCGGTGGCCTCGAACGCGCGGATGACGGCACCATCCGGCTCGATGGACGACGGATCGACGGCCTGCCGCCGCATCGCGTCGCGCACGCCGGCATTGGCCGCACCTTCCAGACGGTGCCGTTGGTAGATGACACGCGCCTCGACGATATCGTGCGCGCGATCGCCTCGGGGGCGCCGTTCTTGCTGTTCGACGAGCCGGCCGCAGGCATGAGCGACCGCGAGCGCCGGGATCTCGCCCGCCTGATCGGCCGGGTATCCGCCGCCGGTCGCGGCGTGTTGATCGTCGATCACGACATCGACCTGTTGACGCGGGTTTGCGATCGCCTTGTGTGCCTCGATCACGGCAAGGTCATCGCCGCCGGTCGTCCCGCCGAAGTGCGCGCCGATCCCCGGGTGCGCGCGACCTTCCTCGGTCTCGATGAGGCCGCGGCATGAGCGAGGCGGTCCTGCGCATCGGCGACGTCGCGGTGGGCGAAGGCGAGATCGTCGCGCTCTTGGGCGGCACCGGGGCAGGCAAGACGACGCTGATCGAAACCGTGCTCGGCTTCCGTGCCGGCGCCGTCGCATTGTTCGGCCGGGATGTCTCCTCGCTGCCGGTCGAGCAGCGCGTACGGCTGGGCGTCGGCTACGTGCCGGAGCGCCGCCGCGTCTTCGCTGGCCTCACCGTGCGCGAGAATCTCGAAGCTGCCTCGGCTCTGCCCGCGGTGGATCGCCGACGCCGGGTCGAGGAGATGTTGGCGCAGTTTCCCATGCTGGGCGAGCGGCCCGACGCGCGCGCCTGGCTCCTGTCCGGCGGCCAGCAGCAGATGCTGGCGCTGGCCCGTGCGCTCATGAACCGGCCGCGCCTGCTGCTGATGGACGAACCGACGCTCGGCCTGGCGCCGCTGGTCGTCTCCGACCTGCTTTCCCGGCTGGCGGCGATGGCCCGCGAAGGCATGGCGATCCTGCTTTCGGAGCAGCGCGCGAGCCTGGCGCTCGGCATCGCCCATCGCGGACTGGTGCTGAGCCGCAGCAAGGTCGTTCGGACCGGCAGCGCCCGCGAGCTGCGAGACGATCCGACGCTCGCCGACCTGATGGCGGGCGGGTGATCAGGCCTTTCTGTTCTGGGCGTTCCAGTAGAGCTCTAGGTTCGAGATCAGCGCCGGGCTGAAGTGGCAATAGGCCTGTTCGCGCGCGTAGAGCGCGG
>CAYRBQ010000908.1:0-1542 GCA_964422305.1 uncultured Reyranella sp.
CTCGCAGTCCTACACCTACTTCACCTGGCGCAACGGCAAGCAGGAGATCACCGACTACCTGCGCGAGCTGTCGCGCCCGCCGGTGGTCGACTTCTTCCGCCCGCACTTCTTCGTCAACACGCCCGACATCAACCCGGTCTTCCTGCAGACCTCGGGTCGGCCGGGCTTCCTGATCCGCGCCGCGCTGGCCGCCACCCTGTCGGGCCTGTGGGGCGTCTATTCCGGCTTCGAGATCTGCGAGGCCGCCGCCCTGCCGGGCAAGGAGGAGTATCTCGACTCCGAGAAGTACGAGATCCGCCGCCGAGACTTCGCCGCACCCGGCAACATCGTGGCCGAGATCACGCTGCTGAACCGGCTGCGCCGCGCCCATCCGGCGCTGCAGTCGCATCGCAACGTCACCTTCTACAACGCCTTCAACGACCGCATCCTGCTCTACGGCAAGCGGGCGCCCGGCGCGAACGACATGATCCTGGTCGCCGTCTCGCTCGATCCGCACGCCGCCCAGGAAGCCGGCTTCGAGCTGCCGCTCTGGGAGTGGCGGCAGCCCGACGACGGCGCGCTCACGGTCGAGGACCTGGTGCGCGGCGGCAGGTCCGTGTGGCGCGGCAAGCACCAGCATCTGCGGCTCGAGCCCGCCATGCCCTTCGCGATCTGGCGGCTCTCGCCCGAGGTGCCGGCATGAACGCGCCGCTTGCGGACGCCGCCCTGCCGGTCGCGCGCGACCAGCACTGGTACAAGGACGCGGTCATCTACCAGCTCCACGTGAAGTCGTTCTTCGATTCCGACAATGACGGAATCGGCGACTTTCCCGGCCTGATCTCGCAACTCCCCTACCTCGCGGAGCTCGGCGTCAATACGCTCTGGCTTCTGCCCTTCTATCCCTCGCCGCGGCGCGACGACGGCTACGACATCGCCCGCTACACCGACGTCCATCCCGAGTACGGCACGCTCGACGACGTGAAGCGCTTCATCCGCGAGGCGCATCGCCTCGGGATGCGCGTCATCAGCGAGCTGGTGATCAACCACACCTCCGACCAGCACGAATGGTTCCAGCGCGCGCGGCTGGCGCCGCCGGGCTCTCCCGAGCGCGACTTCTACGTCTGGTCCGACACCGACCAGAAATACGCCGGCACCCGGATCATCTTCCTCGACTCCCTGCGCTCCAACTGGACATGGGACCCGGAAGCCAAGGCCTATTACTGGCACCGGTTCTTCCCGCACCAGCCCGACCTCAACTTCGACAATCCGGCCGTGCTCGACGCGGTGCTGGGCGTCATGCGCTTCTGGCTCGACCTCGGCATCGACGGGCTGCGCCTCGACGCCGTGCCCTACCTGGTCGAGCGCGAGGGCACCAACAACGAGAACCTACCCGAGACGCACGCGGTGCTGAAGCGCATCCGCGCCGAGATCGACGCCGCCTACCCCGACCGCATGCTGCTCGCGGAGGCCAACCAGTGGCCCGAGGACACCAAGGAGTATTTCGGCGACGGCGACGAGTGCCACATGGCGTTCCACTTCCCGCTGATGCCGCGCATGTACATG
>CAYRBQ010000909.1:0-1536 GCA_964422305.1 uncultured Reyranella sp.
CTCGCTCGGCGTGAGCGGCGGGCAGTTCCGGGCGGCGGCAAAATTCGCCGATCAGCATGCCCTCGGGCTTCGCGCCGGGGATGCCTTGCACCTCGCCGTAGCCTCCGAGCACGGCGCCACGGTGCATACGCTCGACCAGCGGCTCGCCGAGGCGGGGCTGGCGCTCGGCGTGCCGACGCGGCTGCTGGCGTGACCGCCGACTGGACGGATGCCGAGAACGACGCGATCGTCGCCGACTATTTCGCGATGCTCGCCGACGACATCGCCGGACGCCCCTACGGCAAGGCCGGGCACAACCGCCTCCTCCAGGCGGCGATCGGCCGGCCGAGAGGCTCGATCGAATACAAGCACCAGAACATCAGCGCCGTGCTCAAGGGCCTCGGCGAGGACTGGATCCCGGGCTACAAGCCGGCCTTCAACTACCAGGCCTCGCTCGTCGACGCCGTGGTGCGCTGGCTCGATCGCCATCCGGACGGGCTCGCACCGGCGGCAAGGGCGGTCGGGGGATCGTCGCCGTCCGCCCTCCATGAGGAGGTGATGCTGTGGATCGGCCCGCCACCGACGCAGAGCAATGCGCCGCCGCCGGACGAACTCGGGCAGATGACCGCCCTCGCCCGGAAGTACGACGTGGCCGGACGCGACGCCCGCAACCGGGCGCTGGGCCGCGCCGGCGAGGAGCGCGTCCTCGCCCATGAGCATGCCTCTCTGCGCGCCGCTGGGCGAACCGATCTCGCCGGGCGCATCCGCTGGGTGTCGCATGTCGATGGCGACGGTGCCGGGTTCGACATCCAGAGCTTCGATACGGACGGCGGCGACCGGCTGATCGAGGTGAAGACGACCAACGGCTGGGAACGCACGCCGTTCCACATCACACGCAACGAACTGGCGGTCGCCGAGGAGCGCCGCGCCGACTGGCGGCTGGTGCGATTGTGGAACTTTGCGCGCGAACCGAAGGCGTTCGAGCTGCGACCGCCGCTGGAGGCGCATGTATCGCTGATGGCCACTAGCTATCAGGCGAGCTTCCGGTAGGAGCCTTCGCCGAACGGCCGGCCCTCACCGGCCCGACGCCGTCCATCACCGCGGCGACCGCGCTCTTGCCCGACATCTCGCCGACGTCCTGGCTGAAATAGCCGATGGTCATGCCGGGATAGATCGTCACTTGCCCGTCATCTGGGCCGTCGCCGGGCTGCCCCCGGCCCGCGATCATGCGGAAGATCGTCGTCTTGCCGGCGCCGTTGGGCCCGACCAGCCCCACCTTATCCCCCTTCTGGAGGCCCATCGAGGCGTCGATGAACAGGATCTGGTGGCCGTTCTGCTTGCTGATGTTGTCGAGGCGGATCATGGGGCTGTGCTTAAGGGAAAGACGCCGCAAGGCAAGCCGCAGCCGGATCAGGGTCTTGCGGCTGATTGTCCTGCTCCGAACAACTCCTGACACTCCCGAAGGCGTGTCCGGCGTTGTTCGGAGGTGTGCGCTCCACGCGCGGAGTCCGAGTCTCGTGAAACCGGCAAAACCCTCCACGGGTCGAGAAGGCCGAT
>CAYRBQ010000910.1:0-1536 GCA_964422305.1 uncultured Reyranella sp.
GGTCGGCAACAACATCCCGGTGTTCTTCATCCAGGACGCGATCAAGTTCCCCGACTTCGTGCACGCCGTGAAACCCGAGCCGCACCATGAGATGCCGCAGGCCCAGTCGGCGCACGACACGTTCTGGGACTTCGTCTCGCTGACGCCCGAGAGCGCCCACATGCTGATGTGGGTCATGAGCGATCGCGCCCTGCCGCGCAGCTACGCCACGATGGAAGGCTTCGGCGTGCATACCTTCCGCCTGGTCGACGCGCAGGGCGGCTGGCGTTTCGTCAAGTTCCACTGGAAGCCGGTCAAGGGCGTGTGCTCGCTGGTCTGGGACGAGGCGCAGCTCCTGTGCGGCCGCGATCCCGACTTCAACCGGCGCGACCTCTGGGAAGCGATCGAACGCGGCGACTACCCCGAATTCGAGCTCGGCATCCAGGTGGTCGAGCCCGCGGACGAGCACAAGTTCGGGTTCGACCTGCTCGACGCCACCAAGATCATCCCGGAAGAGAAGGTGCCGGTCCGGATCGTCGGCAAGCTCACCCTCAACCGCAACCCCGACAACTTCTTCGCCGAGACCGAGCAGGTCGCCTTCCATACCGGCCATGTGGTGCCGGGCATCGACTTCACCAACGATCCGCTGCTGCAGGGCCGGCTCTTCTCCTACATCGACACCCAGCTCAGACGGGTCGGTCCCAACTTCCACGAACTGCCGATCAACCGCTCGCTTCGCCCGGTCGACAACAACCAGCGCGACGGCTTCGCCCGCCAGACCATCAACAAGGGCAGGGTCTCGTACTTCCCCAACAGCCTGGGCGGGGGATGCCCCATGCACAATCCGGCCGCGGCGGCCGCCTTCCGCTCGGTGCCGGTGCAGGAGGCCGGGGCCAAGCTTCGCCAGCGCAGCGACAGCTTCAGCGACCATTTCAGCCAGGCGACGCAGTTCTGGAACAGCATGAGCGACTGGGAGAAGGACCATATCGCGGCCGCCTTCGCATTCGAGCTCAACATGGTGGTCGACCAGGGCGTCCGCAGCCGCACCATGAACGAGATCCTGTGCAACATCTCCGAGGAACTCGCCTCCATGGTCTCGGCGCAGACCGGCATCGAGCTGCGGCCG
Source organism: uncultured Reyranella sp. (assembly GCA_964422305.1). GTDB lineage: Bacteria > Pseudomonadota > Alphaproteobacteria > Reyranellales > Reyranellaceae > Reyranella. The sequence goes on from CAYRBQ010000910.1 coordinate 1,106, forward strand.
GCGGGCACGCCGGAGGCGCCAACGCCGTCCGCGCCGACGCCCGCCGGACCGCTGCGGCCCGAGGCGGCATCCCTCCGCTCACCGGCGCTCAGCATGGACAGACCGCCGCCCGTGGTGAAGGGGCGCAAGATCGCGCTGCTGCTGGCCGACGGCGTCGACCCAGCCGAGGTGACGGCGATCGTCAAGTCGCTCGCCGGCGCGGGACACGTACCCGAGACGATCGGCCCGACGGCAGGCGCCGTGATCGACGCCGCAGGCAAGCCGCTGATGGTCAACCGTGCGGCTCCCAATGCGCCGTCGGTCATCTTCGATGCCGTCGTTGTGCCGGGCGGAATCTCGGGCGCCCTTTCCGGAATGCCGCTGGCGCAGAGATTCCTCGACGAAGCCTTCCGGCATGGAAAGCCGATCGCCGTGGCCGAGGACATGGCGCC
>CAYRBQ010000911.1:0-1529 GCA_964422305.1 uncultured Reyranella sp.
CGCCGAACCGCCCGTGCTGGTGGTGGGCGATTCCTACGCCTACGGCGACGAGGTGAGCGACGGCGAGACCTGGGCGGCGCTGGTGCAGGCGAGGATCGGGCGGCGCGTCGTCAATGCCGGCGTCAGCGGCTACGGGCTCGACCAGACCGTGCTGCAGGCCGAGCGGCTGGCGGGTGAGCTCAAGCCCGCGGCGCTGGTGCTGGTCTTCATCGCCGACAACCTGCGGCGCGCCGAGATGAAGCGCGTTTGGGGCGCGGAGAAGCCCTACTTCGTGCCGACAGAGGGCGGGTTGCGGCTGCACAACGTGCCGGTGCCGCGCTCGCCCGATCCCGCGACGACTTTGGACCTCTGGCAGCGGCTGTTCGGCTGGTCGGTGCTGGTCGACACGGTGCTGCGCCACAAGGGCTGGCAGTACGAATGGTCGATCGACCATCTGCGCCTCTCGCCGCCCGGCACGGGCGCGGGGATGGCGTGCCCGCTAATGCAGCGCGTCGTGAAGCTCGGCGTGCCGACGCTGGTGGTGGCCGAGTACGATCCCTGGGTCTGGAAGAATGCCGACTACCAGCGCGAGCAGCGCCGGCTCTCGGCCCTGGTGCTCGACTGCGCCCGCGCCGCGGGCTTCGCCACGCTCGACCTGTTCGAGGCGATCGACGCGGCGGTGGCGCAGAAGGGCTACGACGCGATCTTCCGCACCTCGCACCCCGGCCCCGCCGGCCACGCCGTCGCAGCCGACCGGATCGCCGAGGCGCTGTCCCGCAGCTACATCCCGCCGCGGTAGTTCGGCGCCTCGCGACTGATCTCGACGTCGTGCACGTGGCTCTCGCGCAGGCCCGAGCCGGTGATGCGCAGGAACTGGCGGTTGCTCTGCATGTCCTTGATCGTGGCGTTGCCGGTGTAGCCCATCGCGGCCCGCAGGCCGCCCACGAGCTGGTGCAGGATGTTGCCGACGGCGCCCTTGTAGGGCACGCGGCCCTCGATGCCCTCGGGCACCAGCTTCAAGGTGCTCGCGACTTCCCGCTGGAAGTAGCGGTCGGCGGAGCCGCGGGCCATGGCGCCGATCGAGCCCATGCCACGGTACGACTTGTAGGAGCGGCCCTGGTAGAGGATCACCTCGCCCGGCGCCTCGTCGGTGCCCGCCAGCAGCGAGCCGATCATGGCGCAGTCGGCGCCGGCCGCGATCGCCTTGGCGAGGTCGCCGGAATACTTGATGCCGCCGTCGCCGATCGCCGGCACGCCCGCGGCGTGGCAGGCTTCGGCCGCCTCCATGATGGCGGTGAGTTGCGGCACGCCCACGCCCGCCACCATGCGGGTGGTGCAGATCGAGCCCGGGCCGATGCCGATCTTCACCGCGTCGGCGCCGGCGTCGATCAGGGCCTGCGCGCCTTCCTTCGTGGCGACATTGCCCGCCATGATCTGGGTGTAGTTGCTGAGCTTCTTCACGCGCGTCACGGCGTCGAGCGCGACGCGCGAGTGGCCGTGCGCGGTGTCGACCACGATCACGTCGACCTCGGCGTCGATCAGCATCTGGG
>CAYRBQ010000912.1:0-1514 GCA_964422305.1 uncultured Reyranella sp.
AATGGATGGCCCACAAGGGCACGGTCGGCCGCGCCGTCATCGGCCAGCTCAAGATCTGCGGCGAAGACGGCAACGAGCTGCCGCAAGGCGAGCCCGGTACGGTGTACTTCGCCGAGGGGCGGCCGTTCGAGTACCATAACGATCCGGCGAAGACCGCCGAGTCACGCAACGCCAAGGGTTGGACGACGCTGGGTGACGTGGGCTACGTCGATGCCGACGGCTTCCTCCACCTGACCGACCGCAAGGCGTTCATGATCATCTCCGGCGGCGTCAACATTTACCCGCAGGAATGCGAGAACCTGCTGATCAACCATCCCAAGGTGATGGATTGCGCCGTGTTCGGCGTGCCCAATCCCGACTTCGGCGAGGAAGTGAAGGCGGTCGTGCAGCCGCGCGACATGGCGGACGCCGGGCCGGCGCTCGCCGAGGAGCTGATCGCCTACTGCAAGCAGCACCTCTCTGCCATCAAGTGTCCGCGGACAGTGGATTTCGAGGCCGAGCTGCCGCGCCATCCCACGGGCAAGCTCTACAAGCGCCTGCTGCGCGACCGCTACTGGCAGGGCCACGGCAGCAAGATCTAGACTTCGCTCCCTAGACTCGACTGGTTAACTGGTTATATGGTTAGACTCTCGACCGGGAGGCTGACCATGACCGCGGAACTGCGCGCCCTGAACGCGCGCTTCATCCATAACTTCATCACCAACGACGTGCCCTCGCACGACGCGATCCTGCACGAGGGCTTCATCTGCATCACGCCGACGGGCGCCCGCGTCAGCCGTGCCGACTATCTCAAGGCCTGGGCCACCGGCTACGATCCCGACCGCATCCCCTACTTCGACTATCGCGACGAGAAGATCGACGTGTTCGGCGACACCGCACTGCTGCGCTCGACCAACAAGAGCATCCGGATGGTCGACGGTGTCGAGACCATGGGCATGACCATGTACACCGACATCTACGTCCGGCAGGGCGGTGCGTGGAAGTGCGTCCAGGCGCAGATCACGCCGGTTACGCCCGCCAATCATCCGCCCGACGAAACAATCGTCCGCGCCTACATCAGGGGCAAGGCACAGTCCTAGAGGAGGTGGTTCCAGGTTCCTCCCGCGAATAGACCTCATGCTGAGGAGCGGCCTGGAGGGCCGCGTCTCGAAGCATGGGGGCGAGCACCTTGCCTGCGGCCCATGCTTCGAGACAGCCGCTCCGCGGCTTCCTCAGCATGAGGTTTGGCTGCTGAATAGACTAGGAATCACCACGCTCCAGAACGTGCTAAGGGTGGGCCCCTAAAGGGAGTTCCACCATGAAGGCAGCCGTCGTGACCGAGCAGGGCGTCCAGTACAGAGATGCGCCCAAGCCCGCCCCCAAGGCCAACGAGATCCTGATCAAGGTGAAGGCGGCATCGCTCAACCGTGCCGACCTCGCGGTGGCGTCCGGCCATCGTCACGGCACGATCGGCGGCCCCGGCACCATCGTCGGTCTCGAATGCGCCGGTGAGGTCGAGGCGGTCGGCGCCGAGG
>CAYRBQ010000913.1:0-1511 GCA_964422305.1 uncultured Reyranella sp.
GGTGACGCTGTTCTGGACCGCGGCGATCCACGCCGGGTCGACGGCGACGGCGCGGGCGAGCGCCGTCACCATCGGCATCAGCATGGCGTTGGCGGCCGAGCCGCCACCCGTCAGGAAGCCGCCAACGGCGGCGAACAGCGGGACGCTCGCCGCCGCGCTTCGGCCGGAGACGGCACGCAGCGCCTCGGCGATCGTCTCGGCCATGCCGGAGCCGACATAGAGCTGGGCCATCACCACGAACAGCAGCGTCACCGCGCAGGAGCGCCAGGCGCCGCGTCCGGTCTCGGCCAGCACCCTGCCGAGCCTGTCGAGCGGGCGGGCGCCCGCCAGCCACACCACGACGAGGCCGATCGACACCAGCCAGAAGCCCGGCGCATAGAGCGGCGCGAAGGCCGGCTGGTTGTCGAACGGCCGGATCGCCCACAAGGGCTTCAGCAGGTCGCGCAGCGGCGGCACCAGCCGTGTGGCGCAGAGCGCGACGGTCAGCGCCACATAGGGCGCGTTGGCGTGCAACGCCGACCTGAGCCGCGCCGCGTCGGGCCGCTCGTCGCGCCAGAAGCGCACCGCGAGCAGGAACGCCGTGGCGGCCGCGCCCGCGATCTCGACGTCGCTGTAGTCGTTGAACAGCCAGACCAGGCCGAGCAGGAGCGCCGTCCACACCGCGTCGTCGAGCTTCTGCGCCGGCGTGGTGGCGAAGCCCGCCTCGCGCGCAAAACGCCAGTAGAGCGTGAGGTACATGGCGTGGATCGGGATCTGTAGCACCGCCGACATCAGGCCGAGCTCGTTGGGGGTGAGCCCTGCCAGCGTGGCGCCGACGGTCGTGCCGGTGGCGAGCGCCCCCCACGGCACCAGCGACTGGCTGTAGAGGCCGAGCAGCAGCGCCGAGATGCCGCCCAGCCCAAGCCGGCGAAGGGCGGCGAGCGCGATGATGTAGCCGACGCCGAAGCCCGTCACCGCTTCGGCGAAGGGCGCTAGCAGGAAGCAGACCGACCACAGCCGGCGCGGATTGGCCTCGAGCGTCGCGCCGTTGGCCGCCGCGCCGCGCGCCTGCTGGCAGCGGTGGAAGAACATGCCGGCAGCGATGATCGCGATGACGTGCCAGGAGAGCCACAGCCCGGCCGGCACCTCCCGGCGGAACAGTGACGCCACGGCCGCGGGCCCGTCGGGCATCACCAGCGTGACGGAGGCCGCGAGCGTGGCGGCGAGGCCTGCGAGGCCCGCGACGAGGGCGCCGGCACGCCCCGAGGCCAGCAGGCCGAGGACCAGGAGCAGGGGGAGGAGGGACAGCAGGGTCGTCATGGCGGCAGCTTCTATAGCCCGCCCGGAGGTGCCATGCTTCGGCGCCCGTCGAACAATGGGCCGAATAAACTATTGGCAGGACTGGCAAAACGCCGCCTTGCGCCGCCGCCGGCTTTCCCTTAAACCCGCCGCCGTGCCCCGATAGCTCAGCTGGTAGAGCACGTCATTCGTAATGATGGGGTCGGCGGTTCGATTCCGTCTCGGGGCACCAC
>CAYRBQ010000914.1:0-1510 GCA_964422305.1 uncultured Reyranella sp.
GGGAGCGGCACGAGCATCTGCTGGCCGCGCTCTATGTCGGCGGGTCCGTCCTGGGCTCGCTGGTGGGCCTGGCGCTCGGCCTGTGGATCGTGAGGACGGCATTGGCGTGACCCGTCCGCCGTTCGACGTCGTCATCGTAGGTGCCGGCGCCGCGGGACTGATGTGCGCGATCCGCGCCGGCCAGCGGGGGCGGCGCGTGCTGCTGCTCGATCACGCCGAGAAGGTCGGCAAGAAGATCCTGATCTCGGGCGGCGGGCGCTGCAACTTCACCAACCTCGAGGCGCGGCCCGAAACGTTCCTGTCGGAGAACCCGCATTTCGCCAAGTCGGCGCTGGCGCGCTACACGCAGCACGATTTCATCGACTTGGTGAACAGGCACCGCATCGCCTGGCACGAGAAGACGCTGGGCCAGCTCTTCTGCGACGGCTCGGCGCGCCAGATCGTGGCGATGCTGCTGGCCGAATGCGACGCGGCCGGCGTCGACGTGCGCGTGGCGCACAAGGTGACGCGGGTCGAGAAGGCCGACCGCTTCACCGTCGCGACGGACCATGGCGATTTCTCCGCCGAGTCCGTCGTGCTGGCGACCGGCGGCCTCTCGATCCCGAAGATGGGCGCCACCGGCTTCGCGCACGACGTCGCGCGCCGCTTCGGCCTCAAGGTCACGCAGACGCGGCCCGCACTCGTGCCGCTGACGCTCAGCACCCCCGGCATCAGCGGCGTCTCGCTCGCCGTCGAGGCGTGCTGCGGCAAGGCCGCGTTCAGGGAGGCGCTGCTCTTCACCCATCGTGGCCTCTCGGGGCCTGCCATCCTGCAGGTCTCGTCCTACTGGAAACCGGGGCAGGAGATCGTGATCGACATGCTGCCCGGTCTCGATGCGGCGGAGTTCCTGAAGGAGCGCAAGCGCTCGCGGCCCAAGGCGCAGCTCCACACCGTGCTGGCCGAGAAGCTGCCGCAGCGGCTCGCCCAGGCGCTGGCGCCCGACATCGGCACCGAAGGCACGATGGCCAATCTGCGCGACCGCGATCTCGGTGCGCTGGCCGAGCGGCTGCAGCACTGGAAGATCGTGCCGACCGGCACCGAGGGCTACGCCAAGGCCGAGGTCACGGTGGGCGGCATCGACACCGACGGACTCTCCTCGCGCACGATGGAAGCGAAGAAGGTGCCCGGCCTTTACGCGATCGGCGAGGCGGTCGACGTCACCGGCTGGCTGGGCGGCTACAATTTCCAGTGGGCCTGGTCGAGCGGCTGGGCGGCGGGGGAGGTGGTGTAGGCCTCGATCTGCTTGCACTGCCAGCACTCGCTCGCGGCTTTGTGAGTTGCAGGTTCAGCAGGTTCTGGTAGGGTTTTCGTATAGGCTGGCGCTTCTCGTGCCGGCCTTTTTTGTTTGGATCTATTGCATGGGCCCGGTCCTGAGCGGCGCCTGAACCACCACGACGGCAGATACAACCGACCGCACGAGTCTCCTAACCTTCCGAGGCTGGAGATGTCCCCGGAGTGCGCTGCGCTCCCT
>CAYRBQ010000915.1:0-1510 GCA_964422305.1 uncultured Reyranella sp.
GGGCGCCTTCGGCGGCTACACGCCGGTGCTGTGGGGCCTGGCCGGCATCATGCTGGTCGCGGCAGCGGGATTCGCTGCGGCCGCCTTCCTCTCCAAGCACAAAGCATCGGGATAAGTCTGCAAAGTTTTCGCCACAATTTCAGACCAGATGAAGCCCTGTCTGGAACAAAGAACACAGGGCGAGGCGTCATGCTCGATGCGAAGAAATTGCTGGACCAGTTTGTCGGTGGCCAGGGTGACGGGAAAGGCGCGGGCGATTTCCTGCGCGGTGCCGGCGGGGGCGTGCTGGCCGGCGGGCTCGCCGCACTCCTCATGGGCTCCAAGACCGGCCGCAAGATCGGCGGCGAGGCGCTGAAGCTCGGCGGCATGGCCGCCGTCGGCGCTCTCGCCTACAAGGCCTACAGCGACTGGCAGGCCGGCAAGAAGGCTGAGCCGGTAGCCGAGGCCGCCTCGCATCGCAGCGTGCCGATGCTTCCGGCGCCCGCCGGCACGCCGTTCAACCCCGCGACTGAGTTCGGCCAGCAGAGCCTCGCGCGCCACATGCTGCGCGCCATGATCGCCGCCGCCAAGGCCGACGGCCATGTCGATGCGCAGGAGCAGGCGCGCGTCTTCGCCGAGATGGACAAGCTGCCGCTTTCATCCGAGGACAAGGCCTTCGTGATGGACGAGCTGCGTGCCAAGCTCGACGTCGATGCCGTGGCATCGGCCGCGACGACGCCGGAGGAGGCGGCCGAGCTCTATGCCGCCTCGCTGCTGGCGATCGATGTCGACAATGCCGCCGAGCGCGGCTATCTCGCCATGCTGGCGGCGCGCCTCAAGCTCGACGACGCGCTGGTCGCGCACCTGCACGGCAATGTCGCCTCGGCGACCGGCAAGGTCGTGCCCGTCGCCGCCTGACCGAACTCAGGGGGCCGCGCGGACCTACTCGGCCGCGAGCTTCGCCATCTTCGGCTTGAGGTGCTGCACCTTGGGCAGCACCTCCTTCGAGAGCAGCTCGAGCGAGTGTCGCCAGGCCTTCGGATTCTCGACGTAGTCGAAGCCGAAGACGAGGAGCTGCCCGAAGCCGCCGACCTCGTCGTAGATCTTCTCGATCTTCTCCACGACCGTCTGCGGCGAGCCCACGATCCAGTTGTGCTTCGCGCAGTATTCCGGCGTCACGTCGGAATCGGCCAGGTTCGGGTCGACCTTGAGGTATTCGAGGAAGCCGAACTGGGCCAGCAGCGGCAGGAAATACTCCCGCATCATGCGGCCCATGTGCGAGCCGACCGAGAGCTTCATGGCTTCCTCGTCGGTGTCGGCCACGAACACCTCGCGCACCATGCGCCACTGCCCGCGGTCGGGCGTGCGGCCCGACTTGGCGGCGCCGATCTCGACCGACTCCCAGTGGCTGCCGACATAGGCCGGGTTGAGGTTGAGGCTCATCGGCAGGTAGCCCTTCTCGCCGGCGAGCTTCAGCGTGTCGGAGCCCTTGGAGAGGCCCGCGACGCCGATCGGCGGGTGCGGAGCCTGC
>CAYRBQ010000916.1:0-1510 GCA_964422305.1 uncultured Reyranella sp.
CGCTCGTGAAGCTATCCGGCGCCGGAACGAGAATCACACTGTGTGGCACCAACTCCGGCCGCCAGATCGGCGAAACGTCGGCGGCCGGCAGCTCAGGATCGTAGGCGAAAACAAAGCCCCCATCGTTCGGCGATGTCTATGGCGTCCCGGCTCGTTGCTTCGACAATCCGAGCAAAGTCTTTCTGATAGTCGGGATTGCGCCGCAAGAACTCCCACGCCAGTTCCGCGCGGTCGAGCTGCCTCAGATATCCGTAGTCGCTCGGCGATCTCCAGTCCGGTCTCCGTGGCATACGTTACCTCCACGTTCCAAGAACCTTCACGATGAGCGATGTCGACATATTCGCGGGAGAGCGGTCGTGGAAGTCCCCGGAGGTCGAACGCGCGATGCACCGACTGCAGCAGAGCGGCGGTCTTGCAATTTTGCAGGTCAGTGCAGAAGCGGGCGCAGCAGGTGTCGATGGCCGGCTTCCATCATCCAACGGGCGCGCGCCAGATGGCTGTCATGGACCAGGCGCGCACGTTTCGGCTCACGCGCCGGATCGAGACCGAAGATGATCCGCACGGCTTCGCGCCAATCGGCACCCTCCTCCGCAGCGTCCAACAAGCGGATGTATGTCGCGAGATGCCGCTCGTCATAGGGCGTGAGCTTCGAGCTGTCGGGTGGGCGATCGTCGAAAGCAGGTATGCTCATGGTCAGGTTCGTTTCACTTGCACAATGCCGAACGCGACGCCGGTCGGAGGATTGCCACAACACTGCCCGTATTGTCGATGCGAATTGGCCATCGCGTGCATCAACTGGTGCATCACGTCCCGCCTCTTGCATCTCTGGTTTGTGCAGAACGCTCTCTCGAGGCGGATCGCATATGCTGCACCATCGACCTCGATCTTCAGGTGAATACATATTATAGTTGATAAACTTATAATGTGTAAACTGCGACCAGTTGCGCATGGATATGCGCAAGCTGGTCGGACGGAACTTTGGCCGGTTGCGTCGCGCGAAGGGCCTGACTCAAGAGGAGATCGAAGCTCGTTCCGGGTTCAGTCAACAATATCTGAGCGGTCTCGAACGCGGGCGGCGGAATCCTACCGTCGTCACACTCTACGAGTTAGCCCGAGCGCTCGGCGTCAGCCACGTCGATCTAGTCAATCCGGACGACAAGGGAGAGTGACGAGCAACGCTGCCGTTCACTTGCACGCGAGGGATCGTTACCGCAAGGCGAAGACACCCTTCCCTCCCTTCAACCGAAGGGCGGCTTCGTGCGGCCGCCAAACCCCTCCCAAGCGGCCGCATAGAGCCCGGTCTGGCGGAGCCGGACGCGCCCAAGTTCACGACATTGAATCCCGACTCGATAGATGTCGACCTTCATGTGCACACAGAGGAACATTCAAACCTGACCGCTTTGACAGCGGAGTCTTGCTCCTCATGCAGCTGCCACTGCCTTAAGGCGCATGGCGAGCAAAGAAAAAGCCCCGCCCGGCGGACCGGGCGGGGCCTCGGGGGCGCCGGCTT
>CAYRBQ010000917.1:0-1508 GCA_964422305.1 uncultured Reyranella sp.
CAGGGCCAAGGTCAAGAACGTGACCCAGCCGATGCGCGGGCACTTCGCCAAGGCCAAGGTCGAGCCGAAGAAGAAGCTCGTCGAGTTCCGCGTCGCCAAGGATGCCGTCCTCGAGGTCGGCGCCGAGTTGGTGCCCAGCCACTTCGTGCCGGGCCAGTATGTCGACGTCATTGGCACCACGATCGGCCGCGGCTTCACCGGCTCGATGGTCCGCTGGAACTTCCACGGCCTCGAAGCCAGCCACGGCGTGTCGGTCTCGCATCGCAGCCACGGCTCGACCGGTAACCGCCAGGATCCCGGCCGCACGTTCCCCGGCAAGAAGATGGCCGGCCACTACGGCAGCGAGCGGGTGACCACGCAGAACCTCAAGGTCGTCGCCGTCGACGACGAGAAGGGCCTGCTGCTGGTGTCCGGCGCCGTTCCCGGCCCGGCCAACGGCTACATCATCGTCAAGGACGCGTCCAAGCGCGCCCGTCCCAAGGATGCGCCGTATCCGGCCGGCCTGCGCAAGGCCGCCGAAGCCGCCGCTCCGGCGGCCTGAGCGGCAAGGGTAGGATCATGAAGATCTCCGTTAAGACCATCGAGGGCGGCAGCGCCGGCGAGCTCGACCTCGCCGACGCCGTGTTCGCCGTTCCCGTCCGCCAGGACATCCTGCAGCGCTGCGTGGTGTGGCAGCTCTCGCGCCGCCAGCAGGGCACGCACAAGACCAAGGGCCGCTCCGAGATCACGGCGACGGCCAAGAAGATGTACGCCCAGAAGGGCACCGGTCGGGCCCGTCACGGCAACGAAGCGGCCCCGCAGTTCCGCGGCGGCGGCAAGGCGTTCGGCCCTGTCGTGCGCAGCCATGCCAGCGACCTGCCGAAGAAGGTTCGCAAGCTCGCGCTGCGCACCGCGCTGTCGGCCAAGGCGGCCGAGGGCAAGCTGATCGTGGTCGATGCCGCGACGCTTGCCGAGCCCAAGACCTCCAAGCTCAAGGGCCATTTCGGCAAGCTCGGCGTCACCAGCGCCCTGGTGATCGGTGGCGCCGAGATCGACACCAACTTCGCCCGCGCCGCGGCCAACATCGCCCATGTCGATGTGCTGCCGCAGCAGGGCGCGAACGTCTACGACATCCTGCGCCGCGACACGCTCGTGCTGACGAAGGATGCCGTGAAGCATCTCGAGGAGCGTCTGCAATGAGCGCCAAGCGGTACGTGGCGGGAACCACCTCGCGGGCGCGGATGTACGAAGTCATCCGCTCGCCGCTGATCACCGAGAAGACCACCAACGGCTCGGAGCACGGCCAGGTGACCTTCCGGGTGTCGATGGATGCCACCAAGCCCGAGATCAAGCAGGCCGTCGAAGGCCTGTTCAAGGTCAAGGTGAAGTCGGTCAACACCGTCACCGTGAAGGGCAAGAGCAAGGTTTTCCGCGGCCGTCCGGGCCTGCGGAGCGACTGGAAGAAGGCGATCGTCTCGCTGGTCGATGGTCACAAGATCGACGTGACCACGGGCCTGTAGGACGGGGGA
>CAYRBQ010000918.1:0-1505 GCA_964422305.1 uncultured Reyranella sp.
CGCTATCGGTCAGGATCCAGGTCGGGATGTTCGCGGACAATCCGGAACACGAAGTCCCTTGTCAGGATTTCCATGATCCTTCCCAACGCCTGGACGAACTCCTGCTTCTCCTTCGGATCGACGAGTAGGCTGATTTGAGAATCGAGCTCGCCGACCTCTTTCTCCAAGGAGAGAACAGACTTCAGAACCAGCTCGGCAGTTTCCTTCTGCATCCCGATCGCCTCCATTACGACGCGGCGGCGAAGCACTGACGCAGGCGCCGTTCACGTCGCGATCGGCGTCCACGACCACCACTGTTCGACGCCGTGTTTGCGGACACTGATCCACTCGAAGGTGCGGAGCAGACGGTTGGTGCGTGCCTGCCCGGCTTCGAACACGGCAACCAGCCGCTCCAGACGGCGGACGTAGCCGACATGCAGGGCGTACACGTAGGGTGGAACCCGGCAGGTCGCGATCTTCTTCTTGGCCAGATAGATCGCCTCTCTCAGCCGCCCGGCGAGGGCGAATGTGTGAATCGCCGCCTCTACCTTCGACAAGTTCGAAGACGAGGCCAATCCTGCGAGAAACATGTCCGGCGAATCGAACTGCGTAAGGGCACTCGATCCATTTCCGGCCATGACCTCGATCAGGTGCCTGTCAACGTGTGGCGTGGTCGCGTACCAGGTGCCCTCGACCCCGGCGGAACGGGGCGGATAGACGTCCCAAACCAGCTTCATGCGCCTTGCACTGCCGTAAAGAGGCATGACATTAGCCTCGACGATGAACACGCCTTTCTCCGTCCGTCGATCCAGATGATAGGCACACAACCAGTGCCCGACGGGTCGGATCACCAACCACCGCTTCAGGAGCACGAACCTGGGATCGCACTCCAGCAAGGGCCGGGTGATTTGGTTGATTTGCGCGGCAGTCGACAACGCCCGATCTCCAGTTGATCCGTCGATAGTAGCGAGCAGACGCCAGCGCGCCACCTATCTCCGGTTGCATCAGTCCAGCAGGTGCCGCCAAGGATTCAGCTCCATGAGCATCACCGACGTCCGGTCTCTCATATACTTCCGGTCGAGCGTGCGATCGGCGCGGCGTTCCGTGAGCTTGGCCCTGCCCGTCTTCAGCTCGTAGAGCTTAAGAGTGTCGCTTTCCTCGTCGTCCCAAATGACGTCGATCCGGATCGAACCGGCCTCGCCGTAGCGCGTCGTTTCGTCGTTCTCCACGTAGGACACTTCGGTCCTCATGGCCGGAAGCTCGCCGCGCTTGACCGCTTGCTCGATCAGCTTGGCAAAGACCGTATGCACCCGCGTACCGTGAACATGGCCGCGGCCCGGTCCGACGATATCCATCGCCCTCTTCGCGAATCCTTCAAGGATCGCGTAGTTCGGATCGATCCTGACGATGTCATCGCGTTCCATTAAGCCCGAAACGGCTCGCCCTGCGACGCCTCCATACGCGACATACTGCTTGTGCCAATGGATCAGGACCTGGGTCGACGGGTCCGGGATCGGCGCGCCGGG
>CAYRBQ010000919.1:0-1503 GCA_964422305.1 uncultured Reyranella sp.
AAGGCGGGCGGTGCCGTCGAGAAGCGTATCCTCGAGGCGGTCGGGTTCCTGAAGGGCGAGCGGCCCTCGATGTTCGAGCTGCCGCCACCCGCGCTGCCGGCCGGCGCGCAGGAGCGGGCGGCCGCGATGGCCGCCGAAATCGACCGCAGCCCCTACGGCAACGGGCTGGGCCGCGCGCTCGCCGCCACGGTACTGGGCGGCATGGCGTCCGATCTCGCGCATCTCAAGCCCAAGCTGCTGGCACGCCAGCTCGCCGTGGCGCCGCGGCCGGCGATCGAGGCCTGCCTCGCCGGCGTCCGTGCGGGCCTGCTCACCATGAGCTGGGACCTGCTCTGCACCAACTGCCGCGGGCCCAAGCTCACGGCCTCAGCGCTGTCGGAGCTGCCGCGCGGGGCGCACTGCCCGTCGTGCAACATCGACTACGGCCGCGACTTCGAGAAGAACGTCGAGCTCTCCTTCGCGCCCGCCCCGGCGGTCCGGCCGATCGGGGCCGGCGGCTACTGCCTCTCCGGCCCGATGTCGACGCCGCATGTCGTGGCGCAGGTGCTGCTGGCGCCGGGCGAGCGCCGGAAGGTCGAGACGGAGTTGGCGCCCGGCAGCTACCGCGTGCGCACGCTGCATCCCGGGCCGCATGTGGATTTCGAGGTCGCGGCCGTTTCCGCGATGCGCGGCTGGCGCCGGTCGTCGTCCTCATGGGAAGCGCTGGACTCGCCCGAGTTCGTGAACGACACCGGCGCCGAGATCGCCATTTTGGTCGAGGACCGCACCTGGACCCGCGACGCCCTGACGGCACCGGAAGTGATCTCGCTGCAGGCGTTCCGCGATCTCTTTGCCGCGGCGACCCTGCGGCCGGGCGACGAGGCCGGCGTCAGCCAGGTGGCGCTGCTCTTCACCGACCTGCAGGGCTCGACCGCGCTCTACGAGCGGGTGGGCGACGCCCAGGCCTACAACATTGTGCGCGAGCATTTCGCGCTGCTCGCCGCCATCGTGCGCGACCATGACGGCGCCGTGGTGAAGACGATCGGCGATGCCGTCATGGCCTCGTTCGGCGATCCCGCGCATGCGGTGAAGGCGGCGCTCGCCATGCAGGCGAAGCTTCAGGACCACGATCTCGTGCTGAAGCTCGGCGTCCACATGGGCCCCAGCGTCGTCGTGACCCTGAACGATCGGCTGGATTACTTCGGCTCGACCGTGAACATGGCCGCCCGCCTGCAGGGCCAGAGCACCGGCGGCGACATCGTCTTGAGCCGCGCCGTCGCCGACGATCCCGCCGTGCAGCAGATCATCGCGTCGCTGCCGCGCCGAGACGAGCAGGTCCAGCTCAAGGGCTTCGACCAGCCCACGGGGTTCGTGCGCGTCCTCGAATAGGTCACGGGCGCTGACCGTCCTTCAAACTTTCATATTTGATCACTTGCGGTCTCGCGCGCCGAGGCAGAGGGTTCGCGCGAAGGGGAAGGAGGAATCGAATGACCGACATCTCATCGAACTGGATGACGCGCCGCC
>CAYRBQ010000920.1:0-1502 GCA_964422305.1 uncultured Reyranella sp.
ATCGCCACCATCGAGCTGGCGCTCGCCATCATCGCCGAGGCCTCGCTCTCCTATCTCGGCGTCGGCATGCCGGCTACGCAGCCCTCGCTCGGTACGCTGATCCGCATCGGCAACGCCTTCCTGTTCTCGGGGGAATGGTGGATCGTGATCTTCCCCGTGGTGGCGCTGGTGATCTTGTCGCTGTCGGTCAACCTGCTGGGCGACTGGCTGCGCGACGCGCTCAATCCCAGGCTCCGCTGATTGCAACTGTTAGTTGTTTTACAACTACCTGACACACGCATATGTTCGGCATATGTTCGATGGCCCATTGCCCTTAGGGATAGATTCCGGGGAACACCGCGCACGGTTGAGGCTGGCGCGCTCGGCCCGAATCGGGCCCGTAACCTTCCGGGAAGCCATCGCCCATTTCGGCTCGGCCCGCGCTGCCGCCGCCTCCCTCGCGACCGTGGGCGATGCCGCCATCGCACGTGAAGAGGAGGCGCTCGCCGCCCTCGGCGGCCGGTTTCTCGTGCTCGGCGACCCGGATTACCCGGCGGCCCTCGCCGCGATCGCCGATGCGCCGCCGGTCCTCTCGGCCATCGGCGACACGACCCTGCTGGCTCGACCGATCCTGGCGGTCGTCGGCGGGCGCGAGGCCTCGCTCGCCGGACGACGCTTCGCGGCGGATCTCGCCGCAACGCTCGGCGGTGCGGGTTTCGTGATCGCCTCGGGGCTGGCGCGCGGCATCGACGCCGCAGCCCATGAGGCCGCCCTGCCCACCGGTACGGTCGCCGTCCTGGCCTGCGGGCTGGACCAGGCCTACCCGCCGCAGAACGCCTCGCTGCAGGACGCCATCGCAGAGCGCGGGTTGCTGCTGAGCGAGTGCGCGCTCGGGGCGCCGCCTGTCGCCCGCGCCTTCCCGCGGCGCAATCGCGTCGTGAGCGGCTTGTCGGCCGGGGTGGTGGTGATCGAGGCGGCGGCCAAATCGGGCTCCCTGATCACCGCCCAACGGGCGGCCGAGCAGGGCCGCGAGGTCTTCGTGGTGCCCGGATCTCCGATGGACCCGCGCCATGCCGGATCCAATGGCCTCATACGGGATGGGGCCATTCTGATCCGTGACGCCAACGATATTACAAGTGTAGTTGGCCGGCCACAGGTCACCCCGCAACCCCCTGAAAAGCCTTCTGAAAAGCCTGGCGACACACTGACTGCAACAGTGATGGCGGCGCTGGGGTCCGTCCCCACCGCGGTTGACGAACTGGTGCGCCGGTGCCAAGTGTCCGCCGCCTCCGTGGCGGAGGTCCTCTTCTCCCTGGAGCTGGAGGGCCGCCTCGAGAGGCACCGGGGTAACCGCGTATCTCTGATGTAGATCAGTGATTTAGCTCCGGTTCTTTAAGTTAAACTGGAGCATGATCCGGCGATGGACGTACTGGTCGTCGAGTCCCCGGCAAAGGCTAAGACCATTGGGAAGTATTTGGGCCCCGGCTACACCGTGCTGGCCTCCTATGGTCATGTCCGCGACC
>CAYRBQ010000921.1:0-1502 GCA_964422305.1 uncultured Reyranella sp.
GCGGACCTGTTCGGCGACGCCACGCTACAGCGACACCGCCGTCCCGACGCGGTTGCGACGGGCATTGGATGCAGCATCTGCGCAGTCATTTTGATTTTCGGGTGCTACACCGCGACGTACCGCTTTGTAGCAGTTGTCGCAGCCCGCACGTCGAGCCGACGTGAGAATCGCCGGTCGCTTTTCTTTCATTCGATCAGGGAGCGGAGCCCGCTCCGGGGACGTCTCCAGCCCCGCAGGGTTAGGAGACTCGTGCGGTCGGTTGGGTCCGCCGTCCTGGTGGTTCGGGCGCGATCGGAATCGGCCCATGATAGTTTTTTTCCTAGCATAAACCTGCTGAACCTGCAAGTCCGAGAACGCCGGATTGACCGACTTTGATGTTACATTGTAACGTTACGATATAACATCTATTGAATGAGGTCGGAGATGGGGCAGCGTATCGGCGTATCGGCACTGGCTCTCACCGCCTCGCTTTCGGTCACCGGCGCTTCCCTCGCCCAGACGTCTCCGCCGCCGCCGGCGGATGTCCCGGCCCCGGCCATCACGATCCCGGCGATCGAGGTCACGGCCGAGCGCCTCAATCGCGAGCGGAGCTCGATTCTGCCCAGTCTCGGCGCGACGCAGTACGATTTCAGCCGGACGGCGATTTCCAACACGCCGCAGGGCGAGAACGCGCCCCTCAACCAGGTGCTCTTGCGCGCGCCCGGCGTGGTGCAGGACGGGTTCGGCCAGATCCACGTGCGCGGCGACCACGGCAGCCTTCAGTACCGGCTCGACGGCGTGCAGTTGCCCGAGGGCCTGGCGCTGTTCAGCCAGGTGCTGTCGCCGCGCTTCGCCGACTCGCTGTCGCTGATCACCGGTGCCCTGCCGGCGCAGTACGGCCTGCGCACCGCGGGCGTGGTCGACATCGGCGTGAAGTCGGGCACGACCAACCCCGGCGGCGAGGCCTCGGTGATGGGCGGCTCGTGGAACTGGATCCAGCCGTCGCTGGAATATGGCGGCCGCTCCGGCGCCTTCGACTATTTCGCGGTCGGCCAGTATGTCAGCAACGGCATCGGCATCGAGAACCCGACGTCCTCCTACACGCCGATCCACGACGACACCGCGCAGTGGTATGCGCTGGCCAAGGCCACCGCCATCGTCGACGACAGCACGCGGCTTTCCTTCATCGGCGGCGGCGCCAGCGCGCGCTTCCAGATCCCCAACGTGCCGGGCCAGACGCCGGCCTTCACGGTGAACGGCATCTCCGACTGGAACAGCTCGATCCTCGATCAGCGGCAATGGGAGGACACCTATTTCGGCATCGCCTCGCTGCAGAAGAGCCATCAGGACTTCAACCTGCAGCTCTCGGGGTTCGTCCGCTACTCCGCCCTCTCCTACCAGCCCGACGCGCTGGGCGACCTGCTGTACAACGGCCTCGCCCCGTGGGCGCAGCGCACCAGCCTGGCCGCCGGCGTGCAGGCCGATTCGAGCTGGAAGGTGGCGTCCGACCACACGCTGCGCGG
>CAYRBQ010000922.1:0-1500 GCA_964422305.1 uncultured Reyranella sp.
GTCGCGGGCGCGGTTCGACTTCCGCTGGCGCGACCAGTTCAACCTGTCGCTCGACCCCGCCACGGCCGAGAAGTTCCACGACGAGACGATGCCCAAGGAGGCGCACAAGACGGCCCACTTCTGTTCCATGTGCGGGCCTAAGTTCTGCTCCATGCGCATCACCCAGGACATCCGGGAACAGGCCCGGAAGGGCATGGACGAGATGAGCGCCCGCTTCCGGGCCGGCGGTGGGGCCCTCTACGTCCCCAAGCCGGCGGACTGAGCGATTTCTGCACGATCCGAGGGGTCTTTTCGGCCTCTCGGACGTTGCAACACCTCAAGCGGACGCTGCCTTGCGCCCGCCTTATGGGTGAGGGAGACTCCGGCGGGCGCCCGAAGGGCGGGCCGGCCGGTGCTATGGGCGTGCGCTTTACACAACTTTACCCAGCCGAGACGGGCGCGAAACCGCCCTGTTTCATGTTGGCCGCAGTGGAAACTCAGTCTCAGGCGATGATCCCGGACATGCACACTTTCGGCCGCGAGGGCTTCAGCCTCGGGGACCGGCGATGAAGCGCCTGCGCACCCTGCTCGGTATTGGCCTCGGGCTGGCCGTCGTGGCAGGCGCCGGCTGGTACATATCGCAGTCCGGATCGGCGCCGCCGGCCCGGCCGGGCGGTCGCTTCGCCGCCGGTGTGGCGGTTCCGGTGGGCGTTGCCCTGGCGGCCAAGGGCGAGGTTCCCGTCGTGATCCGGGCTCTCGGCACGGTGACCCCGCTCCATACCGTCAACGTCAAGACGCAGATCACCGGCCAGCTCATCGACGTCTATTTCAAGGAAGGCCAGATGGTGAAGCAGGGCGACCTGCTGGCCCTGGTCGATCCGCGGCCCTACGACGTCGCCCTGCAGCAGGCGATCGGCCAGCAGCAGCGCGACGAGGCCCTGCTCAAGAACGCGCAGACCGACCTCGAGCGCTACCGCAAGCTCGTGCAGCAGGACTCGATCGCCCGCCAGCAATACGACACCCAGGTTGCCTTGGTGCGCCAATACGAGGCCGCGCTGGTGATCGACCAGGCGCTGGTTGATGCCGCCAAGCTCAACGTCGCCTACACCCGCATCACCTCGCCGCTCACCGGCAAGATTGGCCTGCGCATGGTCGACAAAGGCAACTACGTGACGATGGGTGATGCGACCAGCATCTGCGTCATCATCCAGGTCCAGCCGATTTCCGTGCTCTTCACGATCCCCGAGGATTCGCTGCCGCAGGTCCGAGATCGCCTGAAGAAGAACGCCGACCTCGAGGTGCGCGTGCTCGACCGCGCGCAGAAGACCGAGTTGGCGGTCGGCCGGCTCGACACGACCGACAACGTGATCGACACGACCACCGGCACGGTGAAGCTCCGGGCGGTGTTCCCGAACACCGATGAGGCGCTGTTCCCCAACCAGTTCGTCAACGTGCGCCTGCTGGTCGATACGGTGAAGGATGCGGTCGTGGTCCCGGTCGCCGCGGTGCAGCGCGGCCAGC
>CAYRBQ010000923.1:0-1500 GCA_964422305.1 uncultured Reyranella sp.
GAACTCGATGCCGCCGCCCGAGACGATGTATGTCTTGAACCCGTTGGCGCGCAGGAAGGCCAGCAGCTCCAGCATCGGCTGGTAGACCAGGTCGGTGTAGGGCCGCTTGAAGCGGGGATGGCGCGCCGTGGCGAGCCAGTCAAGCACGGTCTGGCGGAATTCCTCGGTTGTCTGGCCGGCATGGGTCGCGGCCATGATCTCGAGGATGCCCTTCTCGCCCATGGCCGCGAGCGCCGCGCGGTCATCGGCGAGGACCGACCGGAACGGCTCCTGTGTCCGCCACTGCGGATTGCGGCCCGCCATCGCCTTCACGCGATCCATGGCGAACATCACCTGGAAGTAGACCGGCTGCTCGGTCCACAGCGTGCCGTCATTGTCGAAGCAGGCGATGCGCTCGGGGATCGGGATCCAGTCGCGGCTGCCGAGGCTGGTCGTGCGGCCGATGAAGTCGAGGATGGTGCGCTTGTTCGGCGTGTCGTTCCACGAGGGAAGCGCATCACCCTGGGCGTGGGCGATCCCCGGGGCTCCCGCCAGCGCAGCGAGCGAGCTGCCGAGGAAGACCCGACGTTTCAGGTGACCACCTCGACCCGGCCGCTGAGATCCATGAGGCCGAGTTCGACGATCACCTGCGGCTGGATCTTCTTCACGCTGTCGCGGAACGCGCGCAGCGCCTGCTGGTTCATCGCGGTCTCGTAGGCGCGGTCGGTCTTGATGCGGTCGCCATAGGCCACCGCCGCGGCACCGCAATCGCGATGAGTGATGCCGACCACGCGCTTCACGTTGTGGAGCTGCACGGAGATGTTGAGGTTGGCTTCCCAGGTGCCGCGCCATTCCTGGAACACCGGCGCCACGGCGGCGATCGGGCCGCCGGCGATGTTGAACTGGCTGTAGTTGTTCTGCCAGCCGCGCGCCGCCATGTAGGCCCAGGTGTTGGTGGTGAAGCGCGGGTCGATGCACTTCATCAGCATGGCCTCGTAGCCGGTGTCCTCGACGGCGCGTGCGGGGCCGGCGACGGAGGCCGTGGCGAGCGCACCGATGCCGAGGCCGAGCGCGCGGCGTCGGGAGAGGGCGGCGAGGCAGCCGCAACCGTCGTGATGGAAGTGTCGGGACATCGCGCTACCTCGCGGGCTGATCGGGTGCGCAGAATTTCTAACACGCGGGCCGGCGGCGTGCCATGCGGACTCAGTTGGCCTTCCTCTCCTCGAGCTTCCGCGCCTTGGCCAATCCCTCCAGGCATCCCGGCTCGTTGCCGCGCTCGGCTTCGGCGCGGGCCGCCACCAGCAGCGCCTGCAAGGTCGTACGTTCGACGGCGGGGGCGTCCCTGGAGGGAGCCGGCGCGATATTGGGCAGGGTCGGCATGGCGGCCCCCGCGGACGGTGGCGGCGTGATCACCGACCGGTCCTGCACCGGCGGCGGCTCGATGACGCCGCCCGATCGGCCCATCTGTTCGGGCGTCGGCTTGGTCCCACCCTCCGGTCTCACCGTCGGCGGATCGGTCGA
>CAYRBQ010000924.1:0-1496 GCA_964422305.1 uncultured Reyranella sp.
GGCCGGCCGCATGCCTGGCCACATGAACGTGCTGCTGGCCGAGGCCAACGTGCCTTACGACGAGGTCTTCGAACTCGACGACATCAACCGCGACTTCGCCTCGACCGACGTCGCCTTTGTGATCGGCGCCAACGACGTCACCAACCCGGCCGCCAAGACCGACCCGAAGAGCGCGATCTACGGCATGCCGATCCTCGACGTCGAGAAGGCGCAGACCGTGCTGTTCGTGAAGCGCGGCATGGCCTCGGGCTATGCCGGCGTCGACAACGAGCTGTTCTTCCGTGACAACACGATGATGCTCTTCGCCGACGCCAAGGTGATGTGCGAGAACATCGTGAAGGCGCTCGAAGGCTCGGCTCACTGAGCTATCGCGCCGTCCTCTTCGACACAGGCGGCGCGCTCGATCTCGAATTCGCGTGGGAGATGGCGCTGGACGGCGCGATCGCCTCGGCCTGCGGGCTGGAGGGCATCCGCGTCGACCAGGCCATGGTCGAGGACGCCTCGGAGCAGGCGGTCGCCGCCTTCGCGCCCGACGTCACACGGCACATGATCGAAACCTTGTGCGGCAACGAGCCCGGGACGGTGACGCGCGTCGCGCGACGTGTCGAGGCGATGACCGGCGCGCTCGATGCGTTCCAGCTCCGGCCCGGCATCGAGAACCTACTCGACCGGCTTCAGAAGCGCGGCCTGCTGCTCGGCGTCGTGGAGCCGCGGTGGGAGCGTCTGGAGCGGGCGGGCATCGCACGCTTCTTCGCACGCGCTCTCGACGTGCCGCCGGCCGAATGCATCCTCGTCGGCGACCGGCTCGATGCCGACATCGCGCCCGCCAAGGCGCGCGCCATGGCGACGATCCAGTTCAGGTCGGGACGGTGGCGCAAGCAGCGGCCGAGGTCGGCCGTGGAGACGCCCGACATGGTCGTGACCGACGTCGGCGAGCTCGAGGCGGCGATCGCCGACCTGCTGGCGCGCTGATCCCCAAAAAGCAAAACCCCCGGACAGGCCGGGGGTCGTTGGGTCCGATCCTCGCGGATCGGGGAGGGCTAGTAGCCCTCGCGCTCCATGCGCTTGCGCATCAGCTTGCGCGTGCGGCGGATGGCCTCGGCGCGCTCGCGGGCGCGGCGCTCGCTGGGCTTCTCGTAGTTCCGGCGGAGCTTCATCTCGCGGAAGATCCCCTCGCGCTGCATCTTCTTCTTCAGGACGCGCAGCGCCTGATCGACGTTGTTTTCACGAACGAGAACCTGCACTTCGATCGCTTCCTTCCATATGCGGTCAGGCCCCGGGAACGCCCCAGGGCCGGAATGAGAGGCGGCGTAGGTATCACAGGGAGTTACCCTTGGGAACCCCCCGGGCGAGGCCTATATTCCGGCCATGACCGAGCAAAACACCCCCGATCCGGTGGAAATCGCCACCGCCCTCGACGTCGGCGACCCCGATTCCGAGCTGCGCGACCGGCTGGCCGACGCCGTGGCCGCCGAGGCGGCATTCGAGGGCTGGAC
>CAYRBQ010000925.1:0-1495 GCA_964422305.1 uncultured Reyranella sp.
CAGCCTGCCTCGGCGCCTTCGGAGTTGGTGACGCCCTTCACGGCGCGCGCCGCGTCCTCGGCCTCCGCGGCCATCGCGAGCAGCTTCCTGGCCGAGGGCCGCGACTTGTCGTTGAGGTCGAGGTCGGGCCACTTGCGGGCCAGCAGCTCCTCCGGCGCGATGCCGCACACGGGATCTTCCGGCACGACCTTGGCCATGTCGACGGCGCGGGCCGCGAGCGCGCGCAGCGCCTTGGGATCGAAGTCGGTCGAGGAGACGAAGGCCTGGCGCTTGCCGACGAAGACGCGCAGCCCGAGATCGCGGCCCTCGCTGCTCTCGAGCTTCTCGCGCTTGCCCAGCCGCTGGGCGACGGAGATCGACTCGCCGTTGACGTAGAGCGCGTCGGCGGCGTCGGCGCCGGCGGCCTTCGCCCACTTCAGGAGGTCGGCGAGGAGGGATGCGTCGGGCGCGGAGGTCTTTGCTTTGGCCATGACGGCCGTTCTACGCGCTAACGGGAGGTGTCGTCGAGATAGTAGGAGAAGAAGAACACGCCGGTGGCGGCGATGCCGAGCGTCCAGAACAGCGCGCGCACGAAGTCCGCCACCACGACCTGGTCCGGCCACAATCTCATTACGGCGTCGGCGCCGAACTGGTGGCCCAGCACGCCGATCATCCCGCCCAGCATCAGCGACAGCGCGCCGTTCCAGACATGGCGCACCGTCCGCATGGCCGGGCCCTCGCGCCGCCGCAGCGGCGAGCTGGGATCCGGCGGCACCGCCAGGTTGGAATTGGCGGCCGGCTGGTGCGGTGCGTGGACGGGTTTCGCCAACTCAGCTCCCGAGCTTGGCCGCCCGGTTGGCCGCGGAGGTCACGGCCTTGAGCGACGCCGCCACGATATTGGAGTCCATGCCGACGCCCCACAAGACCTTCCCGCCGGCGGTCTCGGCCTCGATGAAGCTCACCGCCTGGGCGTCGGAACCGGCACCGGTGGCATGCTGGTGGTAGTCGCGGACCTTGATCCTGATGCCGCAGTTCTTGCCGAGCGCATCGACATAGCCCGCGATCGGCCCGTTGCCGCGGCCCGAGATCGTGGTCTCCTTGCCGTTGAAGCTCACCTTGGCGTCGAGAAGACGCACGTCAGGATGGCCGGGTTCCGGCACCGTGGTGTGACTGTCGAAGGCCACAGGCGAAACGTTCTCGAGATACTCCTTGCGGAACGTGTCCCAGATCAGGGTCGGCTGGATCTCCTTGCCGGTCTCGTCGGCGATCTGCTGGATCACCTTGGAGAACTCGACCTGCAGGAGGCGCGGCATGTCGATGCCGTAGTCGGTCTTCAGGATGTAGGCGATGCCGCCTTTGCCCGACTGGCTGTTGATGCGGATGATCGCCTCGTAGGAGCGGCCGAGATCGGCCGGGTCGATCGGCAGGTAGGGCACCTCCCAGACCTTGCTGTTCGACGCCTCGAGCGCCTTGAAGCCCTTGTTGATCGCGTCCTGGTGCGAGCCCGAGAAGGCCG
>CAYRBQ010000926.1:0-1489 GCA_964422305.1 uncultured Reyranella sp.
CGACCATGGGCATAGTCCGTTCGGCTGATTCCAGCCGAACGGACTATGCTTTAGGAGCCGCGCTCGAACAGCGGCGCGGTATTGCCCTGACGCCACAGGACGGTGGCATCGGATCGGCCGTGCCGCTGGAAATAGACCACGCGGCCAGTCTCCTGCCAGCGCAGCATCAACAGGCCCTTGTGCGCATCGCGCCGGTCGAGCTGCCCGAGCGTATAGGCGTACCGGGCGCCGCCCGATCGTGCGTCGGCGAGCATGCGCGCCAGCACCAGGGCGTGTATGCCCTTGCCGCGAAAGGCCGCCGGCGTGAAGGCGTCGGTGGTGTAGACCTCGCCCGGCTTCAGCCGAAGCGGCCGGCCCGGCAGCGCGTCACCCCAGTTGAAGCAGGTCCAGTTCACATGGGCGATCGCGCCATCCACGAAGGCGAGATAGCAGCGCTCGCCGCGGCGCAACCGGTCCCTGTAGGCCTCGCGGCTGTCCAGCCTCAGCCAGGCATCGCCGGCATAGAGGCCGCAGATCGTGTCGAGATCGTCCTCGGCGGCGAGCCGGATCGAGGCGCCGGCCGTGTTCGCGACGAGGGGCGACGCCTCGACGAGCGAGCGCTCGAACAGCAAGGCGCAGCACAGGTCGCCGAACGGCTCGGCGGATCTCCTTGCCCATCGCCAGAGCTTGGTGCCTGTCCCTCCCCAGCCCGGCCGGACGACGTTGGCCATGCGCCATCCTGCGCCACCTGCGCTCAGAAGCAAGCCAACGATCGGCGCGATCATCGGCACCCGGGTCAAAGGAACGACGTCACGACCTTCCAGGCGCCGGTGTCCCGCCTCTCGTCGGAAACTCGAGCACGAGAACGGTTCAGGCGGCCTTGCGTGGCAGAATCGCTTTCACCACGGTGGGATCGGCGGACGCGAAGTCAAATGCGGATTGCAGGTTCATCCAGAACTCAGGCCCGGTGCTGAAGTAGCGGCCAAGGCGTAGCGCAGTGTCGGCCGTAACCGGCGTTTCCTCGCGCGCCAGGCGCTCGATCCGGGTGCGAGGCACATGACAGGCTGCGGCGAGGGCATAGCCGCTCAGCTCGAGCGGGACCATGAATTCCTCGCGGAGGATCTCACCGGGGTGGACGGCAGGACGGGGACCGATCATGGGTGCCTCGCTCAGTGGTAATCGACAATCTCCACATCTTCGGCATGGCCGTCTCGCCGCCGAAAGCATACCCGCCATTGATCGTTGATGCGGATGCTCCACTGGCCGCGACGGTCGCCCTTGAGGGCTTCGAGCCGATTGCCCGGCGGGCTGCGAAGCGCATCGATCATACCGCGGCATTCACCATGGCAAGCTTGCCGGAGGGCAGCATCGGTCCGAGCGTTGCCGACAAGTATCGTACGCGCTGCTTGGCAGACAGTTCGATGTCCCACTTTGGATCAAAGTGCTGATGTGCGAGGAAATGGTGCCCAGGGGCGGGATCGAACCACCGACACTGCGATTTTCAGTCGCA
>CAYRBQ010000927.1:0-1485 GCA_964422305.1 uncultured Reyranella sp.
GGCGCTCAAGGGCTCGAAGCAGATCGGCTTCACCATCGTCTCGCTCACTGTGTCGCTGATCGCCGTGCTGATCCCGCTGCTGTTCATGACCGACGTGGTCGGCCGCCTGTTCAGCGAGTTCGCCGTCACGCTGTCCGTCACCATCCTGATCTCGGCCGTGGTCTCGCTGACCCTTGTGCCGATGATGTGCGCCCAGCTCCTGCGGCAGCGGCCGCACGCCAGCCCTGTGACGGCGGACGAGACGCGGGGCCATGCCGGCGAGGAGCAGGCGATGGGCGCGCGCTGGTTCGCGCGCATGATCGACGTCTACGACCGCTGGCTGGTCGTGGTGTTCCGCCACCAGACGCTCACCCTGCTGGTCGCGCTCGGCACGGTGGTGCTGACGGCCGCGCTCTACGTCGTGATCCCCAAGGGCTTCTTCCCGGTGCAGGACACCGGCCTGATCCAGGCCGTCACCGAGGGACCGCAGAGCATCTCCTTCGAGGCGATGAGCCAGCGCCAGCGCGAGCTCGCCCAGGCGATCCTGAAGGACCCCGACGTCGCCAGCCTGACCTCGTTCGTGGGCGTCGACGGCACCAATCCGACGCTGAACTCGGGCCGCATGCTGATCAACCTCAGGCCGCGCGGCGAGCGCTCGCTGTCGGCGACCCAGGTGATTCGCCGGCTGCAGCGCGAGACCGCGTCGGTGCCCGGCATCTCTCTCTTCATGCAGCCGGCGCAGGACCTCACCATAGATTCGACGGTGAGCCGCACGCAGTACCAGTTCGTGCTGGAGAGCGCGCGGGCCGACGAGTTCGACGCCTGGGTGCCGCGCCTGATGGAGCGCCTGCAGCGCCTGCCGGAGATCGTCGATGTGACGAGCGACCTGCAGAACAAGGGCCTGTCGATGTTCATCAAGATCGACCGCGACGCGGCCGCCCGCTTCGGCATCACCGCGGCTACGATCGACAACGTGCTCTACGGCATGTTCGGCCAGCGCATCGTCTCGACCGTCTACACGCAGTCGAACCAGTACCGGGTAATCTACGAGGTCGACCCGTCGGTCGGCCGCTCGCTCGAGTCGCTGAACAACCTCTATCTGCCGAGCTCGCAGAGCGGCAAGCAGGTGCCGCTGTCGGCGATCGCCACCTTCGAGGAGCGGACGGCGCCGCTCAGGCTGGATCGCTTCGGCCAGTTCCCGGCGACCACGATCTCGTTCAACCTGGCGCCGGGCTACGCGCTCGGCCAGGCGGTCGACGCGATCGTCGCCGCCCAGCGCGAGATCGACATGCCGCGCTCGATCACCACGCACTTCCAGGGCGCCGCACTCGCCTTCCAGAAGTCGCTCGACAGCCAGCTCCTGCTGATCCTGGCCGCGATCGTCACGGTGTATATCGTGCTGGGCGTGCTCTACGAGAGCTACATCCACCCGATCACCATCCTCTCGACCCTGCCGTCGGCCGGCATTGGCGCGCTGCTGGCGCTCATGATCGCCGGCACCGACCT
>CAYRBQ010000928.1:0-1482 GCA_964422305.1 uncultured Reyranella sp.
CCCGTGCGCCGGGTGGCCCCCCGACTGGATGTGCTGCAGGTAGGGCGGCAGGTTGTCCATCGTCGTCAGGATGTGGCCGGCCAGCAGGTCCTTCAGCACCAGCGAGCTGCCGCGATAGACGACATGCTCGAGCCGCATGCCGGCGAGGCTCGAGAAGTACTCCATCGCGAGATGCCCGGTGCCGCCGACCGCCGGCGAGCCGAAGCTCACCTTGTTGGGGCCCTGCGCCTTGCAGTAGTCGACGAACTCCTTGAGCGTCTTGGCCGGGAACGTCGGATGCACGGCCACCACGTTGGCGACCTCGCCGACCAGCGCGATCGGCGCGAAGCTCCTGGTGCCGTCGTAGGGCATGCTCTTGTAGAGATACTGATTGGTCACCGCCGTGCCGGTCGTGCCGAGCAGCAGCGTGGTGCCGTCGGCCGGCGACTTCGCCACGAGCTCGGCGCCGACATTGCCGCCGGCGCCGGTCTTGTTGTCGACCACGAACGTGCCGCCGAGCTGGTCGGTCAGGATCTGCGCCACGATACGGCCCAGCAGGTCGGTCGTGCCGCCGGGAGCGAAGGGCACGACGATCTTCACCGTCTTGCCGCCGGGATAGGCGGCCGACTGCGCCCAGCCGTGGCGCGCCAGCAGGGGTGCGGCGAGCGCGATGCCGACCGCAGAGCGACGGCCAAGAGTCTTTGTCATGGAATGCCTCCGGGAATTCGGGCGACTATATCGCTCGCCCAAGGGGAGACAAACGTGACGGCACCGCTGGTCGGCTACTCGGATCGCATCTCGGTACGAAGCGGCGAAAAGATCGCCTTCAAGGTGTCGAGCACGGCCTCCACACCCTACCACGCGATGCTTGTCCGCATCGTGCGCGGCGATCCCCATCCCGGCGGACCGCCGCCCAAGCTCGAGGATCTTTCCGAGCTGTTCGACGGCCGCTTCGCCTCGCGTGTGCAGCACGCCTGGCCGGGCTCCTACGCGCTGGTCGATGGCGCGAAGGAGACGAAGCTCCCGGCCGCACTCTCAGTCGAGGCGCTGATCTGGCCGACGCTGCCCGAGGACGGGCCGCAGACCGTGATGTCGCGCCGCGATCCTGCAAGCGGAGCCGGCTTCGCGCTGGTCCTGACGCCGGACGGCATGGCGCTCGAAACCGGC
Organism: uncultured Reyranella sp.; assembly: GCA_964422305.1. Classification (GTDB taxonomy): domain Bacteria; phylum Pseudomonadota; class Alphaproteobacteria; order Reyranellales; family Reyranellaceae; genus Reyranella. The sequence continues at coordinate 1,147 of CAYRBQ010000928.1, forward strand.
GGCCATCGCGCGGTCGTCGGCAAGAAGCTGCGCTCGCGCATCTGGTACCGCGTGTGGGCGAGCGCGGATCCCGCGACCGGCATGCTCCGCGTCGGCCAGCAGCCGCTCAGGCGCGCCTTCGGTACCGACGACGAGGGCGACGCGACGGCCAGCGCCCCGGGCCTCACGCTCGATGTGCCGCAGCCGCTGATGATCGGCGCGGAGGCGGCGAAGGACCGCCCGGCGCAGCGCTGCTTCAACGGCAAGATCGAGGCGCCGTCCGTCGCGGGGCTGGCGGCGTGGGATTTCGCGCGCCGCATGGACTCGATGGAGATCGAGGATACCGGGCCGAACGGT
>CAYRBQ010000929.1:0-1476 GCA_964422305.1 uncultured Reyranella sp.
CGGCGCGCATCTCGGTGATGGGCGGCGAGCAGGCCGCCAGCGTGCTGGCCACGGTGCGGCGCGACAATATCGAGGCCAAAGGCGGCGCCTGGTCCAAGGAAGAGGAAGAGAAGTTCAAGCAGCCGATCCGCGACCAGTACGAGCGCGAGGGCCATCCGTACTATGCGACGGCGCGCCTGTGGGACGACGGCATCCTCGATCCGGTCGACACGCGCATGGCGCTGGGGCTCGGCCTGTCGGCGGCGATGAACCAGCCGATCGGCCCGACCAGGTTCGGCGTGTTCCGGATGTGATGGGGCGATGACCGACTCCATCCTCACGAGCTTCGAGCAGGGTGTGGCGACGCTGACGCTCAACCGGCCCGATGCGATGAATTCCTTCGATGGCGACACCGCGCGCGCCATCATCGAGGCGGTGGGCGACTTCACGGCCGACGACGAGGTCCGCGTCATGGTGATCGCAGGCGAGGGGCGCGCCTTCTCGGCCGGCGGCGACTTCAACTGGGTGCTGACCTGGCCCCGGCTCGACGCCATCACCCGCAGGGTCGGCGCCGACGTGATGATGGGCGCGGTGCAGGCGATCTACGACTTTCCCAAGCCGTCGATCGCCAAGGTCCACGGCGCCGCGGTGGGCGGCGGGATCGGGGTGATGCTGGCCTGCGACTTCGCGGTCGCGGCTTCCTCGGCGCGCTTCGGCCTGACCTCGGCCCGCAACGGCCTGCTGGCCGGCATCGCCATCCCCGTGCTGATCCAGGCGGTCGGCCCGCGCATGGCGCGGCAGCTCCTGATGCATGGCGGCGTCTTCGATTCGGCGACGGCCCTGCGCATCGGGCTGGTCGACCAGGTGGTCGAGGGCGACGATCTCGACGCCACCGTGGCTGCGCTGGCTGACGAGCTGAAGCGCGCCGCGCCGTCGGTGCAAGCGCTGGTCAAGAAGCTGGTCGGCGAGCTCGACGCCATGCCGCACGACGCCAAGGCCGCCGAGCTGATCGGCGAGCATGTCGCCGTGCAGTGCACGACCGAGGATGCGATCGAGGGCATGAGCGCCTTCCTCGCCAAACGCAAGCCGAGATGGGCCCTCTGATGTTCTCCAAGATCCTGATCGCCAACCGCGGCGAGATCGCCTGCCGCGTCATCAAGACGGCGCGGCGCATGGGCATCAAGACGGTGGCGGTCTATTCCGACGCCGATCGCAACGCGCGCCATGTCGCGATGGCCGACGAGGCCGTGCATATCGGCCCGCCGGCGGCGCGCGAGAGCTATCTCGTGGCCGAGAAGATCATCGATGCCGCCAAGCGCACGGGCGCGCAGGCGGTGCATCCGGGCTACGGCTTCCTGTCGGAGAATGCGGGCTTCGCCGAGGCCTGCGAGAAGGCGGGCATCGTCTTCATCGGGCCGCCGCCCGCCTCGATCCGCGCCATGGGCTCCAAGAGCGAAGCCAAGAAGATCATGGAGAAGGCCCGGGTGCCGCTGGTGC
>CAYRBQ010000930.1:0-1469 GCA_964422305.1 uncultured Reyranella sp.
CGACCGTCGCCATGGTCACCGACTACGACTGCTGGCATCCCGACCACGACCACGTGCAGGTCGCCGACATCGTCCGCGTGCTGCTGGACAATGCCGAGAAGGCCAAGACCCTCGTCACCATGATCGCGCCGCGCCTCAAGGAGACGCGGCCTGCGCCCTGCCCGGCCGGCTGCGACCGCGCGCTGGAGCATGCGCTGATCACCGCGCCGGCCGCGCGGTCCGCGGCACTCACCAAGAAGCTCGATGCCGTGGCGGGCCGGGTGCTGAACCGCTAGGTCAAATTTCCGGCGCGAGCCGGTGAGCGACGATCGAAGCGTAGCGTGCCGCGACCGGCAGGAACGCACCGAAGTCGAGATGGCTTTCGGCGCCGGCGAGGTCGCTGAGGCAACGCACGTTCACGAAGGCGATCTCCTCGTCGCTGTCGCCGGCCCACCGCTTCGCGACCTGCGCGACCGCGCCGCCTTCCATCTCGACTGCCTGCGCCTTGAACGCCGCGTGCAAGCGTTTACGGGTGCGCTCGGAATTCACGAAGCCGTCGCCGGTGAGGATGGCGCCGAAATGGATGGCGGGCGTTCGTTGTCCGGCGCCGACCCGCTCTGGCAGCGGCTCCAGCGCCAGCCCTGCCAGCGCGGTGCGCAGGCGCACCACGAGCGGTTCGGCGGTGGGATAGCCCGGCGCCCAGTTCTCGCCGCGGGATGGCCGGCTTCCAGGCTGGATGGCCTGGAAGCCACTCTCCTTGTCCATGCCGAAGTCGTGCTGGACGTGGCTGGTGCCGACCACGACATCGCCGACACCCAGCGCCGGATCGAGGCCGCCGGCCACGCCGCAGAGCAGCAGCGCCCGGCAGCCGAAGCGATCGAGCAGCAGGCTGGCGGCGACGCCGCCATTGACCTTGCCGGCCCCGGATTCGACGAACACAGCCTCGCGGCCGGCAATGGCGGCACGCCAGAAGGTGAAGCCGCCGATCCGCGTGGCGGTGCCGGAGCCGTCCGACAGGTGCGCAAGCTCCTCGGGAAGGGCTGAAATGACGCCCAATAGCCTGTTTGCCATGGTCGAATGGGCTATAAGGTCGCCGCCCGCAACTCAAACGAATTCCGTGCCCAGCCCCCTCCCTGACCGATACACGTTGCGTGACGCCTGCACCGAGCTGGCGGAAGCCGCCGCACGCGAGATCGTGCGCATCTACGCAGGCGACCTCGGCACCCGCACCAAGGCCGACAAAAGCCCGGTCACCGACGCCGACCACGCCGCCGAGGCAGTGATCGTCGCCGGCCTGCGCAAGCTCACGCCCGGCCTCGTCGTGGTGGCCGAGGAGGAGATGGCGGCGGGCCATGTGCCGCAGCTCGACGGCAACCCCTTCTGGCTGGTCGATCCGCTCGACGGCACCAAGGAATTCATCAAGAGGAACGGCGAGTTCACGGTGAACATCGCCCTGATCGAGGACGGCCGGCCGACGCTCGGCATCGTGC
>CAYRBQ010000931.1:0-1452 GCA_964422305.1 uncultured Reyranella sp.
GGTGCCCAACATCACGTCGAAGGTCCTGGACCGCTGCCTGCAGCTCCACTGCGCCGGCGGCGTCTCCCAGGTCTTCAAGCTCGCCAGCATGTACGCCCACCAGCGCACGCTGCGCCTCGCCGACGGTCCGGACGAGGTCCATCGCGACCAAGTCGGCCGCCTCGAGATCGCCAAGTACAACTAAGAAGCCGGCTTCATGCCAGCAATGCGGGGCGCGACCTGCCGGGTCGCGCCCCGTTTCGTTAGACTCGGGCCGACATGAGCATCGCCAGCTACGCGCAACGCAGCGCCGAAGCGCTCGGCCCGACGGCGCGCGGCATTCTCTGGATGGTGCTGTGCGGCCTGAGCTTCGCGCTGCTGAACGCGCTGACGCGCCTCATCACCGCCGACCTTCATCCCTGGCAGACGCAGTTCCTGCGCTATGGCTTCGGCGGCCTGGTGATCCTGCCCTTTCTCCTGCGCGGCGGGCTGCACCTGCTCAAGACCAAGAACCTGCCGCTGCAGGTCGGCCGCAACCTCGTGCACACCGTGGCCTCGGGCCTGTGGTTCCTCGCGCTGCCGCTGGTGCCCTTGGCCGAGATCACGGCGATCAGCTTCACCGGCCCGATCTTCATGACCATCGGCGCGATGCTGTTCTTCAAGGAGACCGTACGAGCACGGCGCTGGATCGCGATCGCGCTCGGCTTCCTCGGAATCCTCATCGTGCTCTATCCCAAGCTGCAGCTCGGCCTCTCGGCGAGCTGGGCCAGCCTGCTGCTGATCGTGGCGGCCCCGGTGTCGGCGGGATCCTACCTGATCGCCAAGGTCCTGATGCGCGACGACCAGCCCGAGACCATCGTGCTGTGGCAGTCGCTGCTGGTCTCGCTGTTCACGCTGCCCTTCGCCCTGTGGTTCTGGCGGCCGGTCGCCGACTGGCACCTCGCCCTCTTCGTGCTGGCCGGCATCCTGGGCTCGACGGGTCACTACGCGATGAACCGCTCGATCAAGGCCGCCGACATCTCCGCCACCCAACCCACGCGCTTCCTCGAGCTGGTCTGGGCCTCGGCGCTGGGCGCGCTGATCTGGGGCGACGTGCCGCCGGTCTGGACGTTCGTGGGCGCGATCGTGATCTTCGGCGCGACGACCTACATTGCCCGCCGCGAGGCGATCGCCGACCGCGGGAAGAAAACCTAGCTCTTGCTGCCCGGCGGCGACTGCGGCGCGGCGGGCGGGCCGTCGGGCATCTTCATCAGCGTCTCGTCGGGCGTGCCCTCCTCCCAGGCGCGCACCAGCGCCTCGGGATCGAACACCACGCCAATCGGGTTCTTCCTGAACTCCGGGGTCTGGAAGTAGGCCGCCGTCGCTTCCTTGGTCGGATAGCGGTCGACCTGCAGCTCGACGCCGTTGCCGTCGGGATCGCGATAGTAGATCGACACGGTCGGCCCGTGATGGATGCAGCGCGACGGCTCGATC
>CAYRBQ010000932.1:0-1452 GCA_964422305.1 uncultured Reyranella sp.
GTGGGTGCTGTGCGACCGCGATCCGGTCGACAGGTGGGTCGACGGCCGCGTGGCGCTGCTGGGCGACGCCGCCCATCCCATGCTGCAATACATGGCGCAGGGCGCCTGCATGGCGATGGAGGACGCGGTCTGCCTCGCCGACGCGCTCGGCAAGGCGGGCTCCCTGGAGGCGGGCCTCGCCGACTATCGCGCCCGCCGCGTGCTGCGCACGGCGCGGGTCCAGCTCATGTCGCGCGCCATGGGCGACCATGTCTATCATCCCGATGGACCGCATGCGGCGCTGCGCAACGCGCTCATGGGCGCCAGGAGCCAGGATCAGTGGCTCGACACGCTGCAGTGGCTGTACGGCGGCAACGGCCTCGACTAGGGCGGCTTTTTCCGTAGGATGCGGCGGGGGAGCTCACGCGCATGCGCCATGTCTTCTTCGTCCTCGCCTTGCTCTGCACCGCGTTGAGCGCGGGGCTTTTCTATGCCTTCTCGACCATCGTCATGCCGGGGCTCGACCTCGGCGGCGCGGCCTCGGCGATCCACTCGATGCAGGGGATGAACACGATCGTCCGCAACCCCGTCTTCGCCGCGGTGTTCTTCGGCGCGCTGGTGCTGCCGCTGCTGGCGGCGCTGGGGGCCCGCTCGGCCGGCCATCGCGGCGCGGCGCGTCTTGCCTTCCTGGCGGCGCTGATCCATGCCGGCGCGGTGATCGGCGTGACCTTGCAGGTCAACGTGCCGCTCAACGAGACGTTGGCCACGGTGGCGGCCAACGATCCAAACGCCTCGAATTTCTGGAAGGACTTCACCGTGCCCTGGACGATGTGGAACCACGTCCGCACCGGCGGTGCGATCGCCGCCTTCCTCTGCCTGCTTGCGGCCTGGGCGACCGACCTCACCTCCGCCAACCGACGCAGCTATGGTCTGCGATGATGCCAGGGCGAACGGCGAGAACAGCATGCCGGCTCGCGGCGGCTGGAGAGTTTTCGTGCCTGAGCCGGACGGTCAGCCACGCCTGAGGACGGCGGTCCGGCTTACATCGACGCTGCGGCCGTCGGCGGCGATCGCAACGGCATAGTCCTTCTCCGCCCTGTCCACGCTCACGAGCCCGTCGCGCACATCGCGCAGCACGCGCGCCGGATCGCGCGTCCTGGGATCCCCGTAGCCACCCCCGCCGGGCGACAGCGCGCGATAGCTGCCTCGGCCATGGCGCTCGACGCCGTACTTCGGGGCCTGGATCCTCGTTCCGTCCGCGAGCGTGATGATCACCTCGCCGCCGGCACCGGCCCTGCCTCCCGCGACGCCGAAGCTCGACGGTGCACCCACGCCTTCGCCGCGGAAGGCATAGTCGGCCGGGGTGAACATCTCGACCTCGTAGTCGCAGCCGGCACCGCCGCGGAAGCGGCCGGCCCCGGCCGTGTCGCAGCGCAGCTCCTGTCTCTTGAAGCGCACGGGATTGAGCTGCTC
>CAYRBQ010000933.1:0-1451 GCA_964422305.1 uncultured Reyranella sp.
TCGCGGCGTGCGGCGAGTCAGTCGCCGCCGTTGCCGCCCACGACCAGGACCGTGAGCCGGTCGGGCAGCGTGTTCTTGGCCACCTCGATGGTGCGGCTGTCGGGCCAGACGAAGGCCGCGTCCTGGTCGGCCATCAGCTCCTCGAAGCGCGCGACCTGGCCGCGTCCCCAGTAGTGCATCGGCAGCACGATCTTGGGCTGGATCTGGCGCACGACCTCGACCATCACCGGCAGGCCCACCGTGTAGGCGCCGTCGATCGGCACCATCAGCACGTCGATGCGGCCGAGTTCGTCGAGATGCTCCTTGGTGAGCCGGTGATGCAGGTGGCCGAGATGGGCGATGCAGAGATCGCCGATCGTGAAGGTGAAGATCGAGTTGCCGTTGATGCGGGCAGCTCCGCCGCCCCAGTCGCGCGCGTTGGTCGGCAGGTTGGCGACCTTCATGTCCTTGAGCGTCACGTCGTGGCGCGCCTCGGTCTCGCCCGGCTTGCTCGGCCAGCCCGGCAGCACGTGAGTGATGCCCTCCTCGGGATGGTCGGTGTAGTGCGTGGAGTGCGCGTTGTTCATCGTCACGATGTCGGGCTTGCGGCCGAAGCCGTTCAGCCCGTTGTAGTCGGTGATGGCGCGCACGCCTTCGGGCGTGTCGATCTCGAAGCTCGAATGGCCGAGGAAGGTGATGGTCGCGCGGCTGGGCGACAGCTTCTCCGCGAACCGCAGGCCGTCGAGCGAGGCCACCTGCACGCCTCTATCCAGGAGAACGAGGTTCTTGGAGCAGCGGGCCAGCGCCGGTCCCGCCAGCAGGGCGATGGCGGTGGCGCAGAGTGCGGCGAGGGAAAATCGAAGGGACATGGAGCCTCCGGAACAGGACGGCAGCTTCCCCCCAGATGCAGTCGATATGCCAGCACTTGAATCCCTTTGACTCTCACTTCTGAGGGAACTAGAACAAAAAGAGAACATTTAATCCCCAACGCGTTCCATCCAACCTGACGAGGGGGCGATGCCCGCCATTTCCCCGAATGCCTCTGCTCCTCCCGCTGCCAACGACGCGGTGGCCCCGGTCCCGGCGGCCTTGCGCGAAAAGGTGCGCCGGCTGGAGCGGGCCAACAGCACCCAGAGGAGCGGCCGCGCCGCCGCCGTCCCCACCGGCCTGGCCGCCGTCGACGCCCTGCTGCCCGAGGGCGGGCTGCTGACGGGCGCCCTGCACGAGATCGAGGCGGGCCCCGGCCCCTCGGGTCGGGTCGCGCCGCACGACGGCGCGGCGCTGGGCTTCACCGCCCATCTGCTGGGCCGCTTCGGTCCCGGCACGATCCTGTGGTGCCGCCGTCCGACCGGCACCTTCGACGCCCCGCCCTATGCTCCGGCCCTCGCCGCCTGGTTCGATCCGGCGCGGCTGCTGACGGTCACGGCGCGGCGCGACGAGGATCTCTTCTGGGCGATGGAGGAAGGGCTGCG
>CAYRBQ010000934.1:0-1449 GCA_964422305.1 uncultured Reyranella sp.
TCGTACATCGGGTGCTCGAAGGTGAAGCGGGCGTGCGCCGTCGCCGGCGCCGGGACGCGGCCAGGGTTCACCGAGACGAAGAGCGGTGTCGCGTCGGGCAGGTTCTGCAGCCGGTTCATCCAGTAGGTAACGCTCACGCTGCGGTCGCGGGTACCGCTGTCGGCGACGTAGTTCCAGCTCGACCAGACACCGCGGCGGCGCGGCATCAGGTTATGGTCGCCGTGCAGCCAGACTTCGTTTGAAGAATAGGCGAAGCGGCCGAGCATGTCCCGCTCGATGTCGTCGGCATCCGACAGAAGGCCGAGCGTCTGGTCGGCGTGGCAAGCGAGAACGACCCGGTCGAACCGGTCCCAGTGACCTGCCGTGTCACGGACCTCGACGCCGTCCGGCAGGCGGCGCACCGCGCTGGCGGGCGTCGCCAGCCGCGCGCGGGCGCGCAACGGCGCCACGATGCGCTCGACGTATGAGCGACTGCCGCCGCTCACGGTTCGCCAGCGAAGCTGCGGTCCCACCGTCAGCAGGCCGTGGTTGTTGAAGAAGCGCACGAAGGTCTGCGCCGGATAGTCGAGCATGCGGCCGAGCGGCGTCGACCAGATGCAGGCCGCCATCGGCACGAGATAGCGGTCGCGGAAGATCGCGCTGAATCCCGCGTCCTCGACGAAATCGCCGATCGTGAAGTCGAGATCCTCGCAACGGTCGAGGAGACGCGGCGCCATGCGGTTGAAGCGCAGGATGTCGTGTGTCATGCGCAGGAAGGCGGGCCGGGCGAGGTTGCGGCGCTGCGCGAGATAGCCCGCGAACGAGCTTCCGTACTCGAAGCGTCCCTCGTCGAGGCTGACGGCGAACGACATGTCGGACTCTTCCGTCGGCACGCCGAGATGGTCGAACAATGCCACGAGGTTCGGGTAGTTGCGCTCGTTGTAGACGATGAAGCCGACATCGACCGGCAGCCGGCCATGCCGTGTGGGCGCCTCGACGGTGCAGGAATGTCCGCCGAAGCGGCTTTCGCGCTCGTAGACCACTACGTCGTGGCTGCGGCTCAGCAGCCAGGCGGCGCCCATGCCGGATACGCCGGCGCCGATGACGGCGATTTTCATTGGATGGATGCCCCCTGACGGTTCTACGCGGACTGCTTGAGGTTTCGGAAGGCCACCAGCGCGCGGTCGCGCGCCGCGGCATGGTCGACGATGCGGGCGGGATAGATCTCGGCCGGCGGCGGCGCGGCGGCGGTCCATGGCCTATGGATCTTGTCGGCGGGCAGGCTGGCCAGTTCGGGCACCCAGCGGCGCACATAGTCTCCCTCCGGATCGAACTTCTCGCCCTGCAGGACGGGGTTGAAGATGCGGAAGTAGGGCGCTGCGTCGGCGCCGGACCCGGCGACCCATTGCCAGCCGGTCGCGTTGTTCGCGGGATCGGCATCGACCAGCGTGTCCCAGAACCAGCGCTCGC
>CAYRBQ010000935.1:0-1446 GCA_964422305.1 uncultured Reyranella sp.
AGGAGAACGGCCGCGCCTTCCCGCCCGGCTACCTGCACGAAAGCTGGCGCGACTTCTTGTATTGGGACAGCGAGCTCGACCAGAGCTGAGCGCGTTGCTCAGACCCGGGTCGACAGCCAGATGGCGAGGCGCGATCCGGCCTTGATCGCGGCCGAGAGTGCCTCGTAGGCCGGCGCCTGCTCGGCGCCCGAGGCCAGGGCCTCGTCGCGATGCTCCATCTCCTCGAGCCGGAACTTCTCGACGGTCGAGCGCAGTTCCGCCTCGTCGTCGCCGAGCTTGGCGGCCTGGCTCGCGTAGTGCTCTTCGATTGTCTCCTCGACGGCCACCGTGCAAGCCATGGCGGCCTTGTCGCCCATCAGGGCCGTGGCCGCGCCCAGCGCAAAGCCCGCAACGCTCCACAGCGGCGAGAGCGCCGTCGGGCGCACGCGGCGCTCGACAAGCAAGCGGTCGAACGCCTTGTTGTGCTCGCGCTCCTGACGCGCCATGTGCGCGATCTTGCGGCCGGTCTCACTGTTGGCGCGGCCGGTCCATCGCAGCGCCGCGAGCTGGCCTTCGTAGATGCGCACGGCGCCGAACTCGCCTGCTTGGTCCACCCGGATGGTGCGCTCGACCAGCTCTCGGGCGTCGGGATCGCCGGGATTGCGGAGCTCACCGGTCTTCATGCTTCTCGCCCCTCACGATCCGCGCCACGCCTGACGCCAGGATCAGCGCCAACGCGCCCGACAGAATTGCGTTCCAGCCGGCCATCGAGATTCCCCACAGCGACCAGACGGTCTCGTCGCACCGGACCATCTTGGCGCCGAACAGGTATTTCTTGAGCTGCTCTGACGTGAGGCCCTTCGGGATGTTGCCGGAGCAGGCCTGCGGGCCCTCCCACCAGCGGTATTCGACGCCGACATGGAAGATGCCGATGGCCGCCGTCGTGAACAGTGCCGTGATGGCGATCAGCACGAAGATGAGCGCAACCCTTGGCCAAGCGAGGGTGGCGAGCGCGAGCAGGCCCGAGCCGATGGCCACCATGTGTGGCCAGCGCTGCCAGTGGCACATCTCGCAGGGGGCGAGTCCCATGCCGTATTGGAACCAGAGCGCACCGCCCAGCAGCGCACCGCTGCCCAGCGCGGCTAGGAGGCCGAGCCGGCTGGAACGGGGAAGGGCCTGCAACGAAGCCATGGACTGACCTCAGAAGAGATAGCGGAACGCGACGAACCCGCCGATCAACGCGATCAGAAACAGCCAGGTGAGCAGGGTCAGGCGCTTCTCGATGAAAGTCCGGATCGGCTCGCCGAACTTCCACAGCAAGGCTGCCACGAGGAAGAAGCGCGCGCCACGCGTCACGATGGACGCCCAGACGAACGTAAAAAGGTCGAAATGTGCGGCGCCCGAGGCGATGGTGACGAGCTTGTAGGGGATCGGCGTCAGGCCCTTGATGAGGATGATCCAGGTCCC
>CAYRBQ010000936.1:0-1434 GCA_964422305.1 uncultured Reyranella sp.
TGCGCGACGAATACCGCATCAAGCGAATGACCAAGGTCCGCGCCGACAAGATAGAGGAGCTGGCGGGCAAGCTCGAAGGCGTGAACGCGGAGCAGTTCCTGAAGACCATCAAGGAATGGAACGCCGCCGTCATGACCGACGTGCCGTTCAACCCGGCGATCAAGGACGGGCGCGGCACGCGTGGCCTCGCGGTGCCGAAGACCAACTGGGCCAACACGATCGACCAGGCGCCGTTCGAGGCCTATGCCGTGACCTGCGGCCTCACCTTCACCTTCGGCGGCCTCAAAATCACCAGCGAGGGCGAGGTCGAGAGCACCGACGGCCATGTCATCCCGGGCCTGTTCGCCGCCGGCGAGCTGGTGGGCGGACTTTTCTATCACAACTACCCGGGCGGCACCGGGCTGGTGTCGGGCGCCGTGCTCGGCAAGCTCGCGGGCGACGGCGCGGGCAAGTACGTGGCGGGCAAGAACTGACGAGAGGGCCATGTCCGACGATGCGGACCGCATCATCGGCCTCTACGAGCGACATGCGCGGTCCTACGATACGGAGCGCGGCAAGACGCTGTTCGAGCGCGGCTGGCTCGATCGCTTCACCGCGCTGATCCCGGCCGGCGGTGCCATCCTCGACATCGGCTGCGGCGCAGGCGATCCGATCGCGCGGCACCTCATCGAGGCCGGCTACGACGTGACCGGGATCGACGCCTCGGACGCGATGATCGGGCAATGCCGGGGACGCTTCCCCGGCCGGACATGGACCGTGGCCGACATGCGCCGGCTGGCGCTCGGGCGGCGCTTCGCGGGCCTCATCGCCTGGGACAGCTTCTTCCACCTGCGCCCGCAGGATCAGCACGCCATGTTCCCGATCTTCGCGGCCCATGCCGCGCCCGGCGCGGCGCTGATGTTCACCAGCGGGCCGTGGGCCGGCGAAGCGATCGGCGAATGGCACGGCCAGCCGCTCTATCACGCCAGCCTCGACGGGTCGGAGTACCGCTTGCTGCTGGCGCAAAATGGTTTCAAGGTCGTGGCACAAATGAATGAGGATCCGGGCTGCGGCGGCCACACGGTCTGGCTGGCCCGGCTCCACGGAGGAAACGATGACTGACCTTTCGCGACGCCATGCCCTCGCCCTCGCCGGCGGCTCGCTGCTGCTGCCGACGGCGGTCCGCGCCCAGGCCGCCTGGCCGGCCCAGCCCGTCACCTTCGTGGTCGGCTATGCCGCGGGCGGCGGCGCCGACATCGTGGCGCGCGAGCTCGCCCACCTGATGACGCCGCTGCTCGGCCAGCAGGTGATCGTCGACAACAAGGGCGGCGCGGCCGGTGCCATCGGCGCGCGCTTCGTCTCCAACGCCAAGCCCGACGGCTACACGCTGTTCTACGCGGTCGGCACCAACGTCGTGACCAATCCGCACGTGTTGAAGGCCTCGATCGACACGCT
>CAYRBQ010000937.1:0-1419 GCA_964422305.1 uncultured Reyranella sp.
ACCGAGCTGCCGGTCTTCGCCTTGAAGGACGAGATCAGGTCGTAGAACGGCTTGTTGGTCTCTTCGTGGACCGTCTGGATGCGGCCCGAATAGTCGATGTGCGTCACGGCCGGGATGTCGGAGCGCGGCACGTTGAGCTTGTCGATGCCGAACAGCTTTTCTTCATCCGCTGTCATCTTGCGGCGGCGACCTTCGAGCACCGGCGCGACCATCAGCATGTAGGGGCTGTCGGTCTTGAACTCGAAATACTTGTCGACGTCCTCGCGCAGCACCGCCGGCGCGAAGGGGCGGAACGACTCACGGTACTTCACCTTGAGGTTCAGCGTCTTCTGCATCGAGGGCGAACGGGCGTCACCCAGGATCGAGCGCGCGCCGAGCGAGCGCGGGCCGAACTCCATGCGGCCCTGCATCCAGCCGACCGCCTTCTCGTCGGCCAGCGCCTGCGCGGTCTGGTCGATCATCTGCTCACGCGTCAGTCGCGTGAACCTGGCGCCGACCGCCGTCAGGCGCTCGGCGATCTCGTCGTCGTTGAAGTCCGGACCGAGATAGGAGCCGGCCATGCCGTCCATATGGCCGTTGAGCTTGCGCGGCTGGCCGAGGAAGCCGTGATAGGCGGCGAAGGCGGCGCCCACCGCGCCGCCGGCATCGCCGGCCGCCGGCTGCACCCAGATGCCGTCGAACACGTTCTCGCGCAGCAGCTTGCCGTTGGCCACGCAGTTCAGCGCGACGCCGCCGGCGAGGCAGATGTTCTTGGCCCCGGTTTCCTTCTTCACCGACTTGCCCAGCCGAATCACGATCTCCTCGGTGACCGCCTGGACCGAGGCGGCGAGGTCCATGTGCTCCTGCGTCAGCATCTGCTCGGGCGTACGCGCCGGCGCGCCGAACAGGTCGGCGAACTTGTCGTTCGTCATGCGCAGGCCGGTGCAGTAGTCGAAGTACGACTGGTCGAGCCGGAACGTCCCGTCTTCCTTGAGGTCGACGATCTTGTCGAGGATCAGGTTTTTGTACTTGGGTACGCCATAGGGCGCGAGGCCCATGACCTTGTACTCTCCCGAGTTGACCTTGAAGCCGGTGTAGTAGGTGAACGCCGAGTAGAGCAGGCCGATCGAGTGCGGGAAATGGATCTCGCGCAGCATGTCGAGCTTGTTGCCCTGGCCCCAGGCGAGCGACGTGGTCGCCCACTCGCCGACGCCGTCCATGCACAGCACGGCGGCCTCCTCGTAGGGCGACGGGAAGAACGCCGAGGCGGCGTGGCTCTGGTGATGCTCGCCGAACAGCAGTCGCTTCTGCCAGTCGAAGTCCGGCTGCCACTTCTTCATCTCGTCGCGCAGCAGCGTCTTCTGGAAGAGCTTCTCCTTCAGCCACAGCGGCATGGCCATGCGAAAGGAGGTGAAGCCGCGCGGTGCGTAGGCGAGATAG
>CAYRBQ010000938.1:0-1417 GCA_964422305.1 uncultured Reyranella sp.
CGGCGAAGTTTGATCGTGCCCTTGGGCCAGTCGGCCTGGGCTCTCGCAATGGCAGGAGCGCCCAGGGTCGTGACGATGGAGCCGGCCAGCATGGCACGGCGACGCAATACGGACATTTTCAGCCTCCCAGATACGTCTTTGTTATCCGGGCAGCCTACGCCTCATGTTCCGCAGAGCAAGAGGTTTTGCAGATCGATCCTGACGTCAATCGCCCTTGATGTCGTTCTCCTTGATCACCTTGAACCAGCGCTCCTGCTCGCTCTTCTGATAGGCGGCGAACTCCTCGGGGGAACTCGTCAGGATCTCCATGTTGAACTGCTCGATGAACTTCTGCGTCACGTCGGGCGAGCGCACGGCCTTGGTGATCTCTGCATGCATCCGCTCGACGATCGGCTTGGGCACGCCCGTCGGGGCGTAAACGCCCCACCAGGAATAGGACGGGAAGGCCTTGATGCCCTGCTCGATGAGCGTTGGCGTGTCGGGCAGCGCCGGCGTGCGCTTCTCGCCGGTGACGGCGATCGGCCGGATCTTGTTGGCGCGGATGTGCGGGCTGAACGAGGTCAGGCTCGAGATGCCGATGTCGGTCACGCCGCCCAGCAGGTCCTGCACCAGTGGCCCGCCGCCCTTGTAGGGGATCAAGTTCAGGTCGACGGCGTTCTCCTTCTTGATCAGCGTCGCCAGCACCAGCGCCTGACTGCCGCCCAGCACGCCGAAGCTCACCTTGCCCGGACGTGCCTTTGCGTCGGCGACTGCCTCGGCGAAGGTCTTGTAGGGACGGTCGGGGTGCGCGGCGATCGTCTGCGGTGTGCGGCCGATCAGCATGATGTTCGCGAGATCGGAATCCTTGTAGGGCAGGTTGGGTGAGAAGGCGGGATTGAGGATGTGGCTGTCGAAGGTCACCATCCAGGTCTGACCGTCGGGCGGCGACTTGGCCGCGACGTTCGCACCCACGACGCTGGCGCCACCCGGCTTGTTGTCGATCACGATCTGCCAGCCGGTGTTCTCGGAGACCTTGGCCTGGATGAGGCGTGCCACCGGGTCGGTCGAGCCGCCGGGCGGGAAGGGGACGACGATCTTGATCGGGCCTTTGGGCCAGTCGCCGACGTTCTGGGCCTTCAGGATGGCAGGAGCCGCGAGCGTTGCGGCGGCGGCGCCGGCGATGATGGAACGACGTTTCAGCATGACTCTTGTAGCCTCCCGCGATGCTTGATTGCCGCGGAGCCTAAGCATGGACAGGTCGGGTGCAAGCCCGTATTTACCCGTCATGTCACTGATCAAAACTGATTCCGGCGAATGGGAAATCGTGCTCGGGCTGGAAGTCCATGCCCAGGTGATTTCCGACGCCAAGCTCTTCTCCGGCGCGCCAACGGCGTTCGGTGCCGCCCCCAACACCCAGGTCTCGCTGGTCGACGCGGGC
>CAYRBQ010000939.1:0-1400 GCA_964422305.1 uncultured Reyranella sp.
GCTTGCGGCCGTAGAGCCGCGACAGCACGCCCTTCACACGGGGGCCGAGCGCATCGTCGTTGCGCGCGATCTCGGCGGCCGGGAAGTCCTTCTTGAGGTCCTTCTCGAGGGCGCGGTCGTCGTCACCCAGGAACACTGCGGCGATGCCCTTCTGCGTCGCCGCGACCAGAACGCGGCCATAGTCGGAATCGACCGTGGTGTAGTCGATATGGGCGCCGGCGCCGCCCTTGGCATAGGTGGCGGGCGTCATGCCCAGCGCCTTGTCGCTCGATTCGTAGACGCGGCTGGGCGAGCCGTAGCCGGCACCATAGATCGCGTCGGCCACGCTCGAGCCGTCGCGCAGCGCGCGGCGGAAGCGCTGGCGCTTGCGCGCGACCAGCCAGTCGCGCGGATTGACGCCGAGCTCGGCCAGGAAGCGCTTGCTGAGCGCGCCGCTCGACATGCCGACCTTGCGCGCGACCTCGGCGAGCGAAGGCGGGCTGTCGGCGTCGGCGGCGTCGAACAGGGCGCAGGCGCGCGCCACCGGCCGGCTGAGGCCGAGATCGGCCTGCCAGTCGCGCGGCTTGCACCGCTTGCACGCGCGGAAGCCCGCGGCCTCCGCCGCCTGGGGCGAGGCGTGGAAGGCCACGTTCTTGCGCAAGGGCGGACGGGCCGCGCAGGACGGCAGGCAGAAGACCCCGGTCGTCCTGACCGAGAACCAGAACCGGCCATTATAGGCCCGGTCGCGCCGCTGGACGGCGTGCCAGCAGGTGTCCGGGTCGGGGAGGGTGGAAGTGGCGTTGGCCACGGCGGCAAAGGAGAGAGGGTGCTGGGTCATGGCGCCATCAAAGCACCACGACCCGAACCTGCTCTATCCGGCGCCCGCCGGCAATTCCGGACTAGGTCCAGAAACCCTTGCCGGCTTCGAAGCGGGCGGTCGCCCGGTCGAGGCCGATATCCCGCAGCAGCCGCTCGTCCAACTGGGCGAGCTGGCGTCGCGAACGGGCAAGCTCAGCTCGGGTCATGACTTTCTCCATCCCGACCACGACCGTGCCGGCCAGCAGCGCGACGGCGCGGCTGAACGAGAAGGAAGGGACTTCCGCGCGGGCGAATTCCCGGACGCTGGACAGGGTGGACATGACTTAGCTCCGTTTGAGGCGATGGGGGCCGAAAGTGGCGGTTACGCCTCGTTTGTGGCCTGAATTTGCGGTACAATGTGTCATTGCGCAAAGGACGATTGCTCGGGGGAGACATAGAAAAACTATGAACTCGTTGCCTTAAATGAGCCGCTCTCAACTGCCCCTCAATGCGCTCCGCGCCTTCGAAGCCGCCGCCCGTCACGCCAGTTTCACGCATGCCGCCGAGGAGCTGCACGTGACCCAAGCTGCGGTAAGCCATCAGGTGAAGGCGCTCGAGGAGCG
>CAYRBQ010000940.1:0-1400 GCA_964422305.1 uncultured Reyranella sp.
GGCTGAAGGGCGACCAGCGCATCGAGCTCAAGGAGCTGCTGCGCGACCTGCGCGATTCCGGCGACATCGCCGCCGACCGCGCCAAGACCTTCAAGGATCCGAAGGCACTGAGCGACGTCACCGTGCTCGAGATCGTACGTGTCGACGAGGACGGCCACCTGCTCGCCATCCCGCGCAAGCACGATGAGGAGAAGGACGGCCCGCCACCGCGCATCGAGGTGGCGTCGCAGACCCAGCGCGGCGTGCCCGCCCCCGCCGTCGGCGACCGCATCCTCGCGAGCCTGAAGCGTCGCGGAAAGACCGCCTACGAGGCGCGCATCATCCGACGCCTCGGCAGCGGCCCGAAGAAGATCCTCGGCCTCTACGAGGAGCCGCAGGGCCGCAACGGCATCGGTCTCGTCACGCCGACCGACAAGAAGCTGCGCCGCGAGTTCGACGTTCGCCCGGCCGACCGGAACGGCGCGCTGCCGGGCGACATCGTGTGGATCGAGGAAGCCGGCGGCGCGCTGGCGCGCCGGGCCAAGGTGGTCGAGCGTATCGGGCCGATGAGCGATCAGCGCACCGTCAGCCTGATCTCGATCGCCGCCAACGATATCCCGGTCGATTTTCCCGAAGCGGCCCTCGAGGAGGCGGAGAAGGCCAAGGCCGCGCCGATGGGCCAGCGGCTCGACCTGCGCGACACGCCTCTGGTCACCATCGACGGCGAGGATGCGCGCGACTACGACGACGCGGTGTTCGCCGAGCCGGACCCGGCCCATCCCGGCGGCTGGCGCCTCATTGTCGCGATCGCCGACGTCGCCTGGTATGTGCGCCACGACCGGCCGCTCGACCGCGCCGCCTACCGCCGCGGCACGTCGGTCTACTTCCCCGACCGCGTCGTGCCGATGCTGCCTGAGCAGCTCTCCAACCATTGGTGCTCGCTGGTGCCGAAGGAAGACCGCCCGGTGCTCGCCGCCGAAATGTGGATCGACGCCGAGGGCCATCTCAAGAAGCACCGTTTCCACCGCGCCATGATCCGCTCGGCCGCGCGGCTGACCTACAACCGCGTCCAGCGCGCGATGGACGGCGCGCCCGACGCGGAGATCGCGCCACTGATGGAGAAAGTCGTGCGGCCGCTCTACGGCGCCTACCGGGTGCTGCTGGCGGCCCGCGAGGCGCGTGGTGCACTCGACCTCGACTTGCCCGAGCGGCAGGTGACGCTGGGCAAGGACGGCCGCATCGCCGAGATCGGGGTGCGCGAACGCCTCGACAGCCACAAGCTGATCGAGGAGTTCATGGTGCTGGCCAACGTCGCGGCGGCGCAGGCGTTGGAGCAGCGCCACTCCCCCTGCATGTACCGCGTCCACAACCAGCCCGACCTCGCCAAGCTCGAGGCGCTGCGCGAGTTCCTGGGCACGCTG
>CAYRBQ010000941.1:0-1398 GCA_964422305.1 uncultured Reyranella sp.
CAGCCCGTCGATCCGACCGAAGCGCGCCACGATCTCGTAGCCATCGGGACCGGTGCGGTCCGACTTGGCGAAGGCATAGAAGACAAAGACGCCGGCCACGAGGAGGACCAGCGCACCAACGATCGTCTCGATGATGTTGCGACCCACGGCGTCCCCCGCTCCCGCCGCCTCAGCCCGGACGCCACGCCTCGTAAGGCGGCTTGGGCTTCTCGCCATCGGACAGCGTGTGACCCGGCGGACGATAAGCGTGGTCGGTGCCGGTGAGGTTGGGCACGTGCTCCTTCTGCCACGGCTTGCGCAGGCCCCCGCCGGCGGGCGGCGTGGTGTCGTGCGTGTGATGCAACCAGCCGTGCCATTCCGGCGGAACACGCGAGGCTTCGGCGACACCGTTGTAGATCACCCAGCGCTTGCGACGCATGCCGGGCACCACGCGCTTGTCCTGGAAGTAGCGATTGCCCTCGGCATCGGTGCCGACAAGTTCGCCGCGCATCTTGGTGAAGAGCCAGGTGCCGATCGTCATGAACCAACCACTTCGTAGGTGACCGCGCCGCTTGTACGCGGGCGCTTCATCGCGTGCAACGCGACGCGATCAACGCCCGATTCATGTCGTTCGTCGACATGCGAATCGCACGATTCGATCACCTGTTGCGCACTTGCATCATCTAGTACCATCAACACACTGGTCTACAAAATGTAGTTGCGCACACAAGATTTTGTAATTTACTATCATCGCGTGCCCATATGTGCGTGTTCGATCTTGGGTCGAACGCCTCCCCACGACAGGGATCGAAACGAGGGAACGGGGCACGGGGGATCGTCGATGCGCTTCGAGCGTCGGTATACGCAAGCAGGAAAATCGCCATTCGCGGGAATGGCGTTTCGTGCTGGCGACTCCGAAATCCGCAATCCCGACGGATCGATCGTCTTTCAGGCGAAGAGCGTCGAGGTGCCGGCCGACTGGTCGCAGGTTGCCGCCGATGTCCTCGCGCAGAAGTATTTCCGCCGCGCCGGCGTGCCCGCACGCATGATCCGGGTTGCCGAGGCCGACGTGCCGGAGTGGCTGTGGCGGTCGGCGCCGGACGAGGTGGCGCTCGCCGAGCTGCCCGCCGACCAGCGCTACGGCGGCGAGACCAGTGCGCGCCAGGTCTTCCATCGCATGGCCGGCGCCTGGACCTACTGGGGCTGGAAGGGCGGCTACTTCGACAGCGAAGGCGACGCCCGCACTTTCTATGACGAGCATTGCCGGATGCTGGCGGCGCAGATCTGTGCGCCGAACTCGCCGCAATGGTTCAACACCGGCCTGCACTGGGCCTACGGGATCGACGGGCCCGGCCAAGGCCATTGGTATGTCGATCACCGCGATGGCCAAGCCTACCAGTCGACCTCTTCTTACGAGCG
>CAYRBQ010000942.1:0-1395 GCA_964422305.1 uncultured Reyranella sp.
CCTCGACCGACCCGATGGCGGTGGTCGACGACAAGCTGCTGGTGCACGGCGTGGAAGGCCTGCGCGTGGTCGATGCCTCCGTGATGCCGACCCTGATCGGCGGCAATACCAACGCGCCCAGCATGATGCTGGCCGAGCGCACCGCGGCGATCATGCACGCCGCCGGGATGACGAACTGAGGTTCTAGAACTTCTTCTCGACGACCAGCAGCCACGGGCGGCCGCTCACCGATTGCAGGCGGCCACGGCTGTCGACCGGATAGAGGCTCATCGCGACGCTGTTCTTCACGTTGCCGCCGATCGCCTGCACGTAGCCGCCGCGCACGTCGGTGACGATGTCGCAATGGTTGGCGGTGTTGTCGATGCGTCGATGCGCAGTGCGCGGATCGGCATGGCGCCAGGTGGGACCGGATGACCCCGTGCAGATCAGGTCACCGGGCTTGGGCGAATATTCCAACGGCGAGTGCAGATAGAACGGCGCGCCGCGATTCTTCTCACGGTCGTAGAGTGCGGCGAGATAGCTGCCGTGGCGGCCGTCGCGCGGGAACTGCTGTGGCGTGTAGCCGGCCCGCGCCATCACCCAGGAGACGAAGGCGCCGGACCACGGCTTGCTCGAGGTGCGGCCGTTCCATTCCGGCTTGCCGCAGGCGCCCCAGTAGTCGCCGACGCGGCTGGCGAGAGGCTCGCTGCGCTCGGTGACGCCGGGTCGGTTGGTGTAGCCGCCAGCCTGCCCGCCGTAGACCACCGTGGCGCGGCCGAATTTGGACCATTCCTGCCAGGCGATCAGGGCCACCTTGTCGGTGGGCGGACGGTCGGCGTAGCCCTGACCCACCCGGCTCGTACTGCCGCAGCCCGCGAGCATAAGGCCGAGAAGCAGCATGAGGACGTGCGGAAGGGTTGCTGGCAGCCGTGGGCCGATCGCGTGGGAGGACGGGCGAAGGGGCGGCTGCCAGCGAACACGAAAGTCGACGAAGGGGGGGTCGAACTTCATGTATGACTTGCAGGGGTAAAAATAAACGATTGTTATTATTGAACATTAAATTATCACAGGCTCTGCTCGATGTCACCCCCTCAGAAACTGGATGAAGTGCGACGCCTCGAGGAGCTCGCCTTCCGCGGCTGGCCCGCCCTGGAGAGTCGCGACCTCGCCGGCTGGCGCTTGAGATTCTCGGGGGGATACACGAAAAGATCGAATTCTATCAATGCTTTAACGAGAGATGCCTCGACCGACATTGAGGCCATCGAAGCACCCCACCGCGAGCGCGGGCTGCCACCGGTGTGGCGGCTCAGTCCGCTGGCCCCGCCGGCCATGGATGGGCTGCTGGCTGCCCGAGGCTACCGCGCCATCGAGCGCAGCCTGATGCAGCGCTGCCCGCTCCACGATGGATTCCCGGCC
>CAYRBQ010000943.1:0-1383 GCA_964422305.1 uncultured Reyranella sp.
ACGGCGGCGAGTTCCTGACGTGAGGAACCTCATCACTGACGTGCCCGGCGTGCTGGTGGGCAACGCCGAGGACAGGCGCGCCGCGACCGGCGCCACCGTGGCGATCTTCGACGGCGGCGCGGCGGCCAGCGTCGCGACGCTGGGCGGGGCGCCCGGCGCCCGCATGGTCTCCTCGCTCGAACCGGAGATGGTGGGCCAGCGCATCGACGCCGTGGTCCTGTCGGGCGGCTCGGTCTACGGGCTCGACGCGGCGGGCGGTGCTTCCGCCGTGCTCTGTGCGCAGGGCCGCGGCATGACCTTCGGCGGCATCACCGTGCCGGTCGCGGTGCAGGCGATCCTGTTCGACCTGATGAACGGCGGCACCAAGGACTGGCTCGCCGAGCCGGTGAAGAAGCGGCCGCCCTACTGGGATCTCGGCCGCGACGCGGCCCTCGCGGCGGCGCAGGAATTCGCGCTCGGCACCGCGGGTGCCGGCGTCGGCGCCACGACCGCCGGCCTCAAGGGCGGGCTGGGCTCGACCAGCGCGAAGACCAGCCAGGGCTTCACGGTCGGCGCGCTGGTCGCGGTGAACGCCGTGGGCTCCTCGACGATCGGCACGAGTCCGCATTTCTGGGCGGGCGTCTACGAGCGCGACGGCGAGTTCGGCGGTTTGGGTTGGCCGGCTAAGCTGCCCGAGGATGCGACGGCGATCCGCTTCAAGGGCCAGCCGATGCCCGCGACGGCGACGACCATCGCGCTGGTGGCGACGGATGCGACGCTCACCAAGGCCGAATGCAAGCGCCTCGCCATCATGGCGAACGACGGGCTCTCGAAATCGCTGCGGCCCGTGCATGCACCGAACGACGGCGACACGGTGTTCGCGGCGGCGACCGGCAGGATGGGGCCGGGCGGCCTGCCGCCGATCCTGACCGAGCTCGGGACCGTGGCGGCCGATTGCCTGGCACGCGCCGTGGCGCGCGGCGTCTACGAGGCGACGGCGCTGCCGTTCGCGGGCGCGATGCCCGACTGGAAGACGAAATTCGGGGGAAGACGATGAGCTACCTGATCGTGTTCGTCGGTGCCGGCATCGGCGGCGCGGCGCGCCACGGCATGAACATCTGGGTGGCGCGCCTCATGGGCACGCACTTCCCCTGGCATACGCTGGTCATCAACATCCTGGGCTCGATCCTGATGGGCCTCATCACCGGCTGGTTCGCCGAGCGTCTCGGCGCGGCGGGGCACCTGCGCCTGTTCCTCGCCACCGGCGTGATGGGCGGCTTCACGACCTTCTCCGCCTACTCGCTCGACGCCGTGCTGCTGTGGGAGCGGCACGAATACTTGTTGGCAGCCCTCTATGTCGGCGGCTCGGTGGCGGGCGCCATCGCGGGCCTCGCCGTGGCGCTC
>CAYRBQ010000944.1:0-1380 GCA_964422305.1 uncultured Reyranella sp.
GATCGGCATCCGGCCGGACTCCGACTGGAACAATCCCGAGCCCGAGGTGACGCTGATCGTGAACGCCAAGGGCGCGATCGTCGGGGCGACCCTCGGCAACGACGTCAACCTGCGCGACATCGAGGGCCGCAGCGCCCTCCTCCTCGGCATCGCCAAGGACAACAACGCCTCCTGCGCCGTGGGGCCGTTCATCCGGCTGTTCGACGGCACGTTCGGCATCGACGATGTGCGCAAGGCCAAGGTCGAGCTGGAAGTCACCGGCCCCGACCAGTTCCGCCTGCGCGGCCAGAGCGATCTCTCGAAGATCAGCCGCGATCCCACCGAGCTGGTGCGGCAGGCGATGGGTGGGCTGCACCAGTATCCCGACGGCATGGCGCTGATGACCGGCACGCTGTTCGCGCCGACCGAGCCGCGCAAGCCGGGCGGCACCGGCTTCACGCACATGGTGGGCGACACCGTCTCGATCCGCTCGCCCAAGCTCGGCACGCTCACCAACAGGGTGAACCACTGCGACAAGATCCCGCCGTGGACGTTCGGCACATCGGCGCTGATGCGCAACCTCGCGGCGCGCGGACTTCTGCGATGACCCCCTTCCGGCGCTACGCGCCACCTTCCCCCGCAGACGGGGGAAGGGAGCACCTCCTCCTCCCCCGACTCCGGAACAGATGTCCGCGCAGCAGACGGAGGGGGGCATGACCGACCTCACCAGCCTGCCCGCTTCGGAGCTGCGCGAGCAGATCGCGGCGAAGAAGGTCTCGCCGGTCGAGCTGGTCGATGCGGTGCTGGCGCGCGCCGATAGGCTGCAGCCGGTGCTGAACTGCTTCATCACGCTGGTCCCCGACCAGGCGCGCGCGGCGGCGAAGAAGGCCGAGGACGCGGTAATGAAGGGCGAGACGCTCGGGCTGCTGCACGGCATCCCCTTCGCCGCCAAGGACCTGGTGAACACGGCGGGCGTGCGGACCACGTTCGGCTCGCTGCATCACGAGGACAATGTCCCGAAGGAGGATGCGGTTTCGGCCGCCCGCGTGAAGGCGGCCGGCGGCATCCTGTTCGGCAAGACCACGACGCCGGAGTTCGGCCACAAGGCGCTGACCGACGCACCGCTGTTCGGCCGCACGCGCAACGCCTGGAGCGCCGGGCGCACCTCGGCAGGATCGAGCGGCGGCGCCGCGGTCGCCGTCGCGGCCGGGATCGGGCCGATCGGCATCGCCACCGACGGCGGCGGCTCGACGCGCATTCCCGCCGCAGCCAACGGCGTGGTGGGCATCAAGCAGAGCAACGGCGTCATCCCGCACAGCCAGGTGGCCGACGCCTTCGGCAACTACACCTACGTGACGCCGATGACGCGCACGGTGATGGACACCGCCCTGATGCTGCAGG
>CAYRBQ010000945.1:0-1374 GCA_964422305.1 uncultured Reyranella sp.
CGTCTGGCCGCACGACTTCAGGCGCCCGGCGAAGGGGCCGTCGAGTGTGGTGTAGCGCGGGTCGAGCAGGGTCACGATCGGCGCCGCCTCGGTCATGCCGTAGGCGTGCATCAGCCGGACACGCGGCATCACCTGCATGGCCTTGCGCAGCACGCCCTCGGGCATGGGCGAGGCGCCGTAGAGGATGAACGAGAGCGTCGCGATGTCGAACTCCGCGAAGCGCGGGTGGTTCACGATCATGTTGATCATGGTCGGCACGAACTGGGCATGCGTGACCTTCTCGCTCTCGATGGTCTGCAGCACCTCGACCGGCTCGAAGCGCGGCACGAAGGCGTGGCGGCCGCCCGACATGGTGACGCCGAAGGTCGACGCGCCGTCGGCGAGATGGAACATCGGCCCGGAATGGATGTAGGCGGTGTCGGCGTCGAAGCCGATGCCGGCCACGCCGTTCAGGGCGTTCACCACGAGGTTGGTGTGCGTCAGCATCACGCCCTTGGAGCGGCCCGTCGTGCCGCCGGTGTAGAAGAGGCCGGCGAGGTCGTCGTCGCGGGCGCCGGCATCGTCGATCGGCTCGTAGCCAGTGAGGTCCTCGTAGTGGAGGATGCCCTCGGGGCTCGGATGGTCGTCGAGCCAGACCACCTCGCGCACCGTGGGCGTCCTGCCGTCGAGCGCCGTCAGGTGATGCGACATCACCGTGTCGACGAACAGCGCGACGGCGCCGGAGTCGTTCAGGATGTACTCGATCTCGGGCGTGGCCAGCCGCGTGTTGATCGGCACCATGGCCGCCCCCAGCCACGGGATGGCGTACATCAGCTCGAGGTAGCGGTCGGAGTTCAGCGCCAGGATCGCGACCCGGTCGCCGCGACGCACGCCCAATGCGGAAAGGGCGCCGGCGACACGGCTGATGCGATCGATGCTGTCCTGCCAAGTCCGCCGCCGGCCGGAGAAGCTGGTGGCGATGCCCGTTGGCCGGGTCTGGACGGCGCGTCGAAGTCCCTGGGTGAGAGCGAACATGGCGCGATGCTAGGGGTTGGTTCGTTCGCGCCGCAAGGGGCTTCGTGGTAAGGAAGAGCTCATGAACGACATGACACCGCCGGCCGTCAGCAGCCCGCCGATCGAGTTCAATCCGCTCGATCCGGCCTTCATCGCCGACCCGTACCCGTTCTATCGCCGCCTGCGCGAGCATGCGCCCGTGTTCAAGGCGCCGCAGGGCTTCTGGCTGATCACGCGCTACGAGGACGCTTCGTTCGTCCTGCGGGACAAGCGCTTCGGCAAAGACTTCGAAGGCAACATGCGTCGCCGCTACGGCACCGACCGCATGAACGAGCCGGCGGTCGCGAGCCTTGCGCGGACCATGCTGGTCCAGGACCCGCC
>CAYRBQ010000946.1:0-1366 GCA_964422305.1 uncultured Reyranella sp.
GCCGTCGTCGGCTCGTCGGCCAGCAGCAGCGTCGGATTGCAGGACAGGGCGAGCGCGATCATGGCGCGCTGCCGCATGCCACCCGACATCTCATGCGGATAGGCCTTGAGCCGCTGCGCCGGCGAGGGGATGCGCACCATCTCGAGCAGATCGTGGGCGCGCTTCCACGCATCCCTGTCGCTCTTGCCGGTGTGCCGCCGTACCGTCTCGGCGATCTGCTGGCCGATGGTGAACACGGGATCGAAGGCCGTCGCCGGCTCCTGGAAGATCATGGCCACTCGCTGGCCGCGCAGGTCCGACAGCGCGCGCGGGCCCATCTCCAGAACCTCGTCGCCTTCCAGCCTGATGCTGCCGCCCCAGCGCGTGCGATGTTCCGGGTGGAGCCGCAGGATCGAGCGCAGGGTCACGCTCTTGCCCGATCCCGATTCGCCCAGGATGCCGAGCGTCTCGCCGCGCTTCAGGTCGAAGCTGACGCCGTTCACGGCATGCACCGTGCGGTCGGGCGTGACGAAGGTGACGTTGAGGTCGCGGACTTCCAGCAGGTTGCTCATGCCGCCGCCTTCGAGTGACCGGAGCCGGGAACGCGCATGTGGCAGGCGACTGATTGCACCCCCGTGTCCGTCAATGCCGGCTCGGCCTTGGCGCACACATCCTCGGCATAGGGGCAGCGCGTACGGAAGCGGCAGCCCGAGGGCGGATCGATGGGGTTGGGCGGGTCGCCCTGGATCGGCGCTTCCTTCGTGCGCTTGCGCGGATCCATCGAGGGACGGGCCGACAGCAGCGCCCGCGTGTAGGGATGCTGCGGATCGCCGTAGATAGCGTCGACCGGGCCCAGCTCGACGATCTTGCCGAGATACATGACCAGCACGCGGTCGCTGAGATACTGCACGACGTTCAGGTCGTGGCTGATGAAGACGTAGGTGAGCCCGAGCTCCTGCTTGAGGTCGACCAGCATGTTCAGCACCTGCGCCTCGACCGACTTGTCGAGCGCCGACACCGCCTCATCGAGGATGATCAGCCGCGGCCGGAGCGCGAGGGCGCGCGCGATGTTGACGCGCTGGCGCTGGCCGCCCGACAGTTCGTGCGGATAGCGGTCGGCGTAGCTCGCCGGATCGAGCCCGACCTTGGACAGGAGATCGCGGACGCGGTCGCGCGCTTCGCCGGCGGGCAGGCCGTGCGCCTTGGGCGCGAAGGCCAGGGTCTCGGCGATGGTGAGGCGCGGGTTGAGCGAGGCGTAGCTGTCCTGGAACACCATCTGCACGTTGCGGCGAAGCTCATTCACCGTGATGCCATGCGGTTCGTCGACTGGATCGCCGTCGAGCACCATGGTGCCGCGGTCGGGCTGGATCAGGCGGATCAGCAAGCG
>CAYRBQ010000947.1:0-1362 GCA_964422305.1 uncultured Reyranella sp.
CTCCCGCGCAGAGAACCGCGGATGTCCCAAGGACGAAGTCCGGATCAACCGGGCCTGACGAGACGATGACGACCTTCGAACGACCCTGAACTGTCACAAGGTTTGTCACAGCATTTGTCACAATCAGGTGTGACAAACGAGCGAACGAAAAGCCCGGTTTTCCTCGCTTTCCGGCGTGCGGAGAGCGTCGGACACCCCGGTCGTTTGGGGTGTCGTTTTACCCGTCGTTTCTATTCGCCGTTCGGCTCGCCCGCCCCCTGCGGCGGCATGCCGACGGCGTGGTAGCCGGCATCGACGTAATGGACCGTGCCGGTGACGCCGGCGGAGAGGTCCGACAGGTAGTAGAGCGCCGCACCGCCCACGTCGCCGAGCTCGATGTTGCGGCGGAGCGGCGAGGCCTCGCGCGACACGCGGTAGACGTAGCGGGCCGAGCCGATGACCGCGCCCGCCAGGGTGCGCATCGGGCCGGGCGAGATCGCGTTCACCCGCACGCCCTGCGGGCCCAAGTCGGCCGCGAGGTAGCGGACACTGGCCTCGAGGGCCGCCTTGGCGACGCCCATGACGTTGTAGGACGGCATGACGCGCGTCGAGCCTTCGTAGGTCAGCGTGATCAGGCTGCCGCCCTCGGTCATCAACGGCAGGGCGCGGCGGGCGATCTCGGTGAAGGAGTAGCAGGAGATGGTGAGGCTGCGCTGGAAGTTGGCCTTGCTGGTGTCGACGTAGCGGCCTTTCAGCTCCTCCTTGTCGGAGAAGGCCACGGCGTGGACGACGAAGTCGAGCCGGCCCCATTCCTTCTTCAGCGTGGCGAAAAGGGCGTCGAGGCTCGCCTCGTCCTCGACGTCGGCCTCGACCACGACGGTGGAGCCCAGCTTCTGCACCATCGGCAGCACGCGCTTGCCGAAGGCCGCACCCTGGTAGGTGAAGGCGAGCTCGGCGCCGGCATCGTGGCAGGCCTTGGCGATGCCCCAGGCGATCGAGCGGTCGTTGGCGACGCCCATGACCAGGCCGCGCTTGCCGGCCATCAGCTTCGCCACCTCGGGAAAGGCGACGGGCTTCGACGGTGTATCGTCAGGCATCGTCAGTGGTCGTGGCGGGAGAACAGCAGGCAGGCGTTGGTGCCGCCGAAGCCGAAGCTGTTCGACATCACGGTCTGCAGGCCGGCATTGTCGATGCGCTTCAGGGCGATCGGGTAGCCTTCGGCGCCGGGGTCGAGGTTCTCGACATTGGCCGAGGCCGCGATGAAGTCGTGCTTCATCATCAACAGCGAGTAGATCGCCTCGTGCGCGCCGGTGGCACCCTGGCTGTGGCCGGTCAGCGACTTGGTCGAGCTGACGGTGGGGAGCTTGTCGCCGAACACCGAGC
>CAYRBQ010000948.1:0-1355 GCA_964422305.1 uncultured Reyranella sp.
AGATGGGCTGTTCCATGAAAGAGGCCGCCGATCGCATCCAGCCGGCCGGCGCCATCTACTTCATGATGGACGAGAAGGACGTGCAGGCGGCGATGTCGCATCCCGGCGCCATGATCGGATCCGATGGCATCCCGTTCGACGCCCATCCGCACCCGCGCCTGTGGGGCACCTTCCCGCGGGTGCTCGGCCACTATTCGCGCGACCTCAAGCTCTTCCCGCTGGAGGACGCGGTGCGCCGCATGACGTCCTATTCGGCGCAGCGCTTCCACCTCACCAAGCGCGGCGAGGTGAAGGCCGGCTACTACGCCGACCTCTGCATCTTCGATCCGGCGACGGTGATCGACACGGCGACCTTCGAGAAGCCGGTCGCGCCGGCCAAGGGCATCGAAACCGTGCTCTGCAACGGCGCCATCGTGTGGCACGACGGCAAACAGGGCGCAGGCCGGAAAGGCCGCGCCCTGCTG
This sequence comes from uncultured Reyranella sp., assembly GCA_964422305.1. Classification (GTDB taxonomy): domain Bacteria; phylum Pseudomonadota; class Alphaproteobacteria; order Reyranellales; family Reyranellaceae; genus Reyranella. Next base: position 465 of record CAYRBQ010000948.1, read on the forward strand.
CGTCAGGAAATGCAGGAAGAGGCGAAGGCTTAGTCGGCACCCTCGTCACGCCGCGTGCGCTCCATGCGCTCGTGGCGCTCCTGAGCTTCCACGGACAGTGTGGCGATCGGACGGGCCTCGAGGCGCTTGAGGGAGATCGGCTCGCCGGTCTCCTCGCAATAGCCGTAAGTGCCCTCCTCGATCGACTTCATGGCCTGGTCGATCTTGGAGATCAGCTTGCGGAAGCGATCGCGGGTGCGCAGTTCGAGAGAGCGGTCGGTCTCGGCGGTGGCACGATCGGCGAGATCGGGTTGCGCCAAGCTCTCTTCCTGCATGTTCTGCAAGGTCTGATTGGATTCCTCGATCAGCTCGCCTTTCCACTTCAGCAACTTCTGACGGAAATACTCCTGCTGCATCGGATTCATGAAAGGCTCACGGTCCGTCGGCCGGTAATTCTGCGGCAACGTAATCGACATCGTCGGCAACTCCACTCGCAGCGACTACACGTCCGCCCTGGGGGTGGCGGACCCTCTTGAAAGGCGCGCGGAGTATAGGGATGGGCCCTTGCGTCGCAAGAACGTTTCGTGCCCGCTGCCGATTCCAGCCGTGCAGCGCAACATAGTCGCTGTCGCCGTGCACGTCGTAAATACGGGAACCTATCGAATCGCCATCCGGAGCTTTACCGCAGCGCAGCAAATGCCTGCAAAGCAAGCAGGCGACCGAAGACCGTGGACAAATCGAAGGCGGGCTCGACCCCGAACGCCCTCTGGGCTGCGGCTTCCAGCGTCGCGCCGCCGGAGATCGCGGCAATGAACGCCGCCTCGGCCTCATCGAGGGCCACGAAAGCCGCGTCGTCGCTCTGCCGGGTCACCAGGAGAACGCTCCCGCCCGCCCCCAGGTCCACGCGGGATC
>CAYRBQ010000949.1:0-1355 GCA_964422305.1 uncultured Reyranella sp.
CTCGAACTTCACGTGGCCGTCGAACGGCAGGTCTTCCTCGGCGGGGTCCAGCACCTGCACGAGATGGCCGCGCACGCCGACGCTCGCGTAGTAGCGGATGATCTCCTCGATCCTTTCGAGCGGGTCGAGCCAGTCGGAGACGAGCACGACGGTGCCGTGCGCCGGCAGCGGCACCATGGGCGGCAGGCTGGGCGGTGTGCGTGTGCCCTCGCGGGCCTCGTCGAACAGCGCCTCAGCGACGCGGCGCACCGCGATGCGCCCGGTAATCGGCCGCATACCGGTGCCGAGCACCGCGACGCGTTCGGCGGCATCGGTCAGCAGACTCGCCAGAGCGAGCGTGATGAGCTCGGCGCGCACCGCCTTGGTGTCGTGGTTGCGCAGTGAGGCGTATTGCATCGAGGGCGAGGCGTCCCGCCATAGCCAGACGCTGGCGGCGGCTTCCCACTCGGTCTCGCGCACGAACAGATGGCGGCTGCGCGCGCTCTGGCGCCAGTCGATCTGACTGGCGCTGTCGCCGTCGCGGTAGGGGCGGTACTGCCAGAAGGCGTCGCCCTGGCCGACACGCCGCCGCCCGTGCACGCCCTGGATCACGGTCGCCGCGACGCGGTCGGCAGCGACCATCAGCGCGGGCAGCGTGCCCGCGAGTTCCAGGGAGCGATGAAGGGTGGTGGGGGCGGCCATGGGCTCCCGATGCACTACTCAGGCCAGCATCAGGCCAGACGCGCGCACATCTGGGCGATCACGGACTCCACGGTCACACCCTCGGCACGGGCCGAGAAATTCACCGCCATGCGGTGACGCAGGATCGGTCCGGCCAGCGCCACGACGTCGTCGACCGATGGCGCGAGGCGGCCCTGGATGATCGCGCGGGCGCGGCATGCCAGCATGAAGGCCTGGCTGGCGCGGGGACCGGGTCCCCAGGCGACGCGCTGGCGCACGACGTCGAGGTCGCTTTGCTCAGGGCGGCCGGCACGCACCAGTTTGAGGATCGCATCGACGACGCTCTCGCCGATCGGCAGACGCCGGACGAGCGCCTGCGCGGCCACCAAGTCGGTGGGCGTCAGCGCCTGAACGGGCGTCGGCATGGTGGCGCCGGTGGTGCCGATCATGATCTGACGCTCGGCGGCTTCGTCGGGATAGCCCACGTCGATCTGCAGCAGGAAGCGATCGAGCTGCGCTTCGGGCAGCGGATACGTGCCTTCCTGCTCGAGCGGGTTCTGTGTCGCCAGCACATGGAAGGGGGCAGGCAGGTCGTAGCGCTTGCCGGCGACCGTCACGTGCTTCTCCTGCATGCTCTGAAGAAGCGCAGACTGCGTGCGCGGGCTGGCCCGGTTGATTTCGTCGGCCATCAGGAG
>CAYRBQ010000950.1:0-1347 GCA_964422305.1 uncultured Reyranella sp.
CCTCGAGCACCGCGCCGGTGACGTCGTTCGGCCGGTAGGTGGTGCAGCCCTTGCAGCCCTGCGCGTAGGCCTCCTCGTAGACGTCCTTGAAGGCCTCGAAGGAGATGTCGCGCGGCAGGTTGATCGTCTTGGAGATCGAGCTGTCGACGTAGTCCTGTGCCGCCGCCTGCATCGCCAGGTGATCGGCGGGCGAGAGCGTCTGGGCGTCGACGAACACATCGGCCGGCGGCGCCTCGTTGCCCTTGAGGCTGCGCCACAGGCGAAAGGCATGGTCCTCGACGCTCTCCTCGCGCTTGGAGCCGTCGGGCTGCAGCACGCGGCGTACGTAGCTGAAGGCGAAGACCGGCTCGATGCCCGAGGACACGTTGTCGGCCAGCAGCGAGATCGTGCCGGTGGGCGCAATCGAGTTCAGCAGCGAGTTGCGGATGCCGTAGCGGCCGATCGCGGTGCGCACCTCGTCCGGCAATCCCTTGATCGTCTCGCCGGCGAGATATCGGCCCTGCTGGTAGAGCGGGAAGCTCCCCTTCTCCGCGGCGATGTCGGACGAGGCGAGATACGAAAGCCGCTGCACCGCACCCAGCCACTCGCGCGTCAGCCGCACCGCCTCGGGCGAACCGTAGCGCACGCCGCAGAAGATCAGCGCGTCGGCGAGACCGGTGACGCCGAGCCCGATGCGGCGCTTGGCCTTGGCCTCCTTCTCCTGGGCTTCGAGCGGGAAGCGCGACACATCGATCACGTTGTCGAGCATGCGCACCGCGACCGGCACGACGCGCTCCAGCGCCTCCATGTCGAGCGTCGCCTGGGGCGTGAACGGGTCCTTCACCAAGGCGGCAAGATTGATCGAGCCCAGCAGGCACGCGCCGTAGGGCGGCAACGGCTGCTCGCCGCACGGATTGGTCGCCTGGATGGTCTCGCAATAGCGCAGGTTGTTCCGGCGGTTCACGCGATCGATGAAGATCACACCGGGCTCAGCAACCTCGTAGGTCGCGCGCATGATGCGCTCCCACAGGGCCTTGGCCTTCACTGTCTTGAAGGTCTTGCCGCCGAACACCAGCGGCCAGTCGGCGTCGTCCATCACCGCCCGCATGAAGGCATCGGTGACCAGCACCGACAGGTTGAACATGCGCAGCCGCGCGGGATCGCGCTTGGCATCGACGAAGGCCTCGATGTCGGGATGGTCGCAGCGCAGGGTCGCCATCATGGCGCCGCGGCGCGAGCCCGCGCTCATGATGGTGCGGCACATCGCGTCCCACACGTCCATGAACGACAGCGGGCCCGAGGCATCGGCACCGACACCCTTCACCGGCGCGCCGTGCGGGCGCAGCGACGAGAAATCGTGCCCGATGC
>CAYRBQ010000951.1:0-1343 GCA_964422305.1 uncultured Reyranella sp.
GTCGTCGTCGGCGCCCTCGGCGTCATCGGTCGCTACATCGTCGAGAAGCTGCTGGCCGAAGGCGACTGGCAGGTGGTCGGCCTGTCGCGCCGCCCGGCCAAGGACGGCCCGCGCTATCGTCATATCTCCGTCGACCTGCTCGACCCCAAGGACGTCGCGAAGAAGCTCGGCGGCCTCAACGACGTGACGCACGTCTTCTACGCCGCCTTCCAGCCCGGCACGGGCGCGGCGGCGAACTACGCCACGGTGATCGTGCCCAACCGCGACATGCTGGTGAACTCCGTGACCGCCGTCGCCAAGTCGTCGCGCAGGCTCGAGCGCGTCGTGCTGGTGACCGGCACCAAGTATTACGGCACGCATCTGGGGCCGCTGAAGACGCCGATGCGCGAGACCGACCCGCGCCACATGCCGCCCGACTTCTACTTCGACCAGATCGACTGGCTGACCGCCTACCAGCGCGGCAAGAAATGGAGCTGGACCGAGCTGCGTCCCCAGACGCTCTGCGGCTTCGCGCCCGGCACCGCCATGAGCATCATGCCGGCCATCGCCGTCTATGCCGCGATCTCCAGGGAGCTCGGCCTGCCGCTGCGTTTCCCCGGCAAGCCCGGCGCCTGGGGCACGATCTACCAGGTGACGGAGTCCTCGCACTTCGCGAGCGCCGCGCTGTGGGCCGCGACCGAGCCGCGGGCGGCCAACCAGGCCTACAACATCACCAACGGCGACTATTTCCGCTGGCGCAACGTCTGGCCGCGGATCGCGGGCGTGTTCGGCATGAAGGTGGGCGAGCTGCAGACCATCAGCCTCACCCAGCACATGGCCGACAAGGCCGATCTCTGGGCCGTCATGACGAAGAAATACGGATTGAAGAAGTTCGCCTTCGACCAGCTCGTCGCCTGGCCGTTCGCCGATTATGTCTTCGGCTCGGACTGGGACGTGATGTCCGACGTGACCAAGAGCCGCCTGCACGGCTTCCACGACGTGGTCGACAGCGAGGCCATGTTCGAGCGCCTGCTGAAGCGCTTCCGCAAGGAGAAGATCGTGCCCTAGCGGCAGGGGCCGCGCCGTCCTACAAGGAGGGCATGGCCCGGCATTTGCTGGATCATGGCGGCAGTGGGGTGCCGCCCGCGTACTGGGGGACGACAGCGTATATTATGAGTGACACTTCCGGCCTTCTGCCGCCTGAGCCGTGGCCGCAGCGCGTCTCGCGCCTGCTCGCCTGGGCGGCCGGTGCGATCATCCTGGTGGGCTGCAGCGGCCTCATCACGATCGACGTGATCACGCGCTTCCTCTTCAAGCGCGGCATGGTCGAGAGCTTCGAGATGTCGGGCTATGCGTTGGCCGCC
>CAYRBQ010000952.1:0-1326 GCA_964422305.1 uncultured Reyranella sp.
TGCACGATCGGGTGCTTGATGCCGAACATCTCGGTGAAGCGCGTCTTGATCATCTCTGCCGTTTCCCCCGCTGGGTGTTTCCCCAGCATTAGCCAACCGGCGCGGCGGGTGCCAGCCCACCGACCGACTGTCGGATAATCCTTCCGCAAGGCGGATTCAGGGGCGGTCGATGAAGGCGAGTGTATCGTTCAGTGTCGGCGCCCGCTTGCGCAGGAGTTCGGAGAAGGCGCCGACGATGTCGATATGGTCGACGTCGGGATAGAGCTTGAGCTCGGCCGTTCCGCCGGCGCGCTGCCAGGCGGCGGCCAGACGCTGGCTGTTGAATGGCTTCACCGTCATGTCGGCCGTGCCGTGCAGCAGGAGGATTGGTGGCAGTCCCGCGCGGGCGTAGCTGACGGGCATCGTCTCGCGCCGGTCCGCTCCGCCGAAAATCTCGATCAGCCGCCGCGAGGTGAGGGGCAGGAAGTCGTACGGTCCGGCGATGCCGATGCCGCCCGCAAGCTTCGTGCGATCGACACCGACGGTCGCGAGATAGGGCGTGTCGGCCGCCAGCATCATGGCGTTGTAGGCGCCAGCGGAGTGGCCCGTGAGGAACAGCTTCGACGTGCCCACCTTGTCGGTGGCCCATCGGGTCGCCTGCGCGCAATCCTCGATGAAGGTCGGGTAAAGCACCTCGGGATAGACGCGATAGTCGGGGATGATCGTCGTCACGCCGCGTGCGGCCAGCGCCTGGCCGACGAAGAGATAGTCGCTCTTGCTCCCTGAATCCCAGGAGCCGCCGTAGAAGAAGATTACGCTCCGGCCGTCGGCGCGCGGCGTCTCGGCAAGGTAGACGTCGAGCTTCTGGCGGGTATGGCTGCCGTAGGGAATGTCGGGCTGGAGGGTGTAGCCCTTGCGCGAGACGGTCGTGTTGAGAAGCGCCGCGGGCGAGCAGCCACCCAGCAGGCCGAGGACTCCGGTGATGAGGCCTCGACGCGCCAAGTTCATCTGATTGCGATGTCGCGGACCTGCTCGGCGAGCGCCAGCGATGCCGTCAGGCCGGGCGACTCGATGCCGAAGAGATTGATGAGGCCCGGCACGCCGTGTTCGGCGGGACCCTGGATGACGAAGTCCTGCGCCGGCGCGCCCTGCGGCACGGTCTTGGGGCGGATGCCGGCATAGCCGGGCTGCAGCGCGCCGTCCTTGAGGCCCGGCCAGTAGCGGCGCACGGCAGCGTAGAACTTGTCGGCACGGTGCGGATCGACCGTGTAGTCGATGCCGTCGATCCACTCGACGTCCGGGCCGAACTTGGCCTGGCCGCCCATGTCGACGGTGATGTGCACGCCG
>CAYRBQ010000953.1:0-1313 GCA_964422305.1 uncultured Reyranella sp.
GTCGCCGCGCTCGACATAGTCGCCCTCCTGGACGGCAATTCGCTTGCCCTTCGGGATCAGGTACTCGACCGGCTCCGCACCCTCGCCTTCCGGCACGATCAGGATGCGGCGCTTGCTCTTGTAATCCTTGCCGAACTCGATGCGGCCCGCGATGTCGCAGATGATCGCGAAATCCTTGGGCTTGCGCGCCTCGAACAGCTCGGCCACGCGCGGCAGACCGCCCGTGATGTCGCGGTTCTTGCCGCCCTCGCGCGGGATGCGCGCGAGGATGTCGCCGGCATGGACATCCTGGCCGTTCTCGACCGAGAGGACCGAGTCGAGCGACAGCAGGTAGCGGGCCTCCTGCCCGTTCGCCAGCATGATCGGCTTGCCATCGGCATCGTGGATGGCGATGCGCGGACGCAGGTCGCCGCCGCGCGGCTGGCCCTTCCAGTCGACGACGACGCGGTTGGAGATGCCGGTCGAGTCGTCGATCACCTCGCGCATCGACACGCCCTCGACGAGGTCGACGTAGACCGCCTTGCCCGCCTTCTCGGTGATGATCGGCAGGGTGTACGGATCCCACTCGGCGAGCTTCTGGCCCTTCGAGACGGGAGTGTCGTTGTCGACCAGCAGGCGCGCGCCGTAGGGCACGCGGTGCTTGGCGCGCTCGCGCTGGGCGCCGTCGATCAGCACCATCTCGGTGTTGCGGCCCATGACGACCGGAACGCCAGCGCTGTTGATGACGACGTTGCGGTTGCGCACCTGGACGGTGCCGTCGTGGCTCGCCTCGATGTTCGACTGCTCCGCGCCACGCTGCGCGGCGCCGCCGATGTGGAAGGTACGCATCGTGAGCTGGGTGCCCGGCTCGCCGATCGACTGGGCGGCGATGACGCCCACCGCCTCGCCGATATTGACCTTGGTGCCGCGGGCCAGGTCGCGGCCGTAGCACTTGCCGCAGACGCCGGTCTTGGTCTCGCAGGTCAGGACCGAGCGGATGCGGATCTCCTCGATGCCGGCCTTGTCGATCTGCTCGACCGTGACCTCGTCGATGAGGTCGCCGGCCTTGCAGATCAGCGTGCCGTTCAGCGGATCGACGACGTCGTCGAGCGCGGTACGGCCGAGGACGCGCTCCGAGAGCGGCTCGATCACGTCGCCGCCGTCGACGACCGCACGCATGGTGAGGCCGCGTTCGGTGCCGCAATCCTCCTCGAAGATGATGCAGTCCTGCGCCACGTCGACCAGACGGCGGGTCAGGTAGCCCGAGTTCGCCGTCTTGAGCGCCGTGTCGGCCAGGCCCTTGCGGGCGCCGTGGGTGGAGTTGAAGTACTCCA
>CAYRBQ010000954.1:0-1303 GCA_964422305.1 uncultured Reyranella sp.
TCTGCGCGACGCCGGTCGTCTTCTCTTCAGCCGACACGGTCAGCAGGCCGTCGGCGTCGACGGCGAAGCTGACGCGGATGCGCGCCGCGCCGGCCGTCATCGGCGGAATGCCGGAGAGTTCGAAGCGTGCGAGGCTACGACAGTCCGCGACCATCTCGCGCTCGCCCTGCACGACGTGGATCGCCATCGCGCTCTGGCCGTCCTGGTAGGTCGTGAAGTCCTGCGCGAGCTGGACCGGGATCGGCGTGTTGCGCGGCACGACCTTCTCGACGATGCCGCCCATCGTCTCCAGCCCGAGCGACAGCGGCGTCACGTCGAGCAGCAAGGTGTCGCCGCCGCCGGTCAGCACCTCGGCCTGCAACGCGGCACCCAGCGCCACGACCTCGTCGGGATCGATGTCCGTCAGCGGCGGCTTGCCGATCATCGCGGCCACCTGGGCGCGCACCAGCGGCACGCGCGTGGAACCGCCCACCAGCACGACGCCGTGAATCCCGGAGGCGTCAATGCCGGCATCGGCCAGCACATGGCGCGAGATGTCGATGGTGCGGGCCACGCAGGCGGCGATCATCGCCTCGAACTCCTGCCTCTCCAGCGCATGGAACGACGGGATGCCGGCGAGCTCGAGGCGGCCCGACGCCTGCTCGCGGTCGGAGAGCTGCTCTTTCATCACCCGCGCCAGCGCGAGTGCCGACTTTACTGCCGTCTCGTCGACCTGGTCGGCGAGGCCATCCTTCTTGCGCTCCGCCAGCATCCGCTCGGCAATGGCTCGGTCGAAATCGTCGCCGCCCAGCGCGGTGTCGCCGCCGGTCGCCAGCACCTGGAAGACGCCCTTCTCCAGACGCAGCAGCGAGAAGTCGAAGGTGCCGCCTCCCAGGTCGTAGACCGCGTAGAGGCCCTCTGAGCCCTTGTCCAAGCCGTAGGCGAGCGCGGCAGCCGTCGGCTCGTTGACCAGACGCAGTACTTCGAGGCCAGCGACCCGTGCGGCATCACGCGTCGCGGTGCGCGCAGCATCGTCGAAATAGGCCGGCACGGTGACGACGGCGCGTTCGACCGGCTTCTCCAGCGCCTCCTCGGCGCGCAGCCGCAGTGCCTTCAGGATCTCGGCCGAGATCTCGACCGGCGAGCGCGGCTTGCCGCCCACGCGCAGCTTGACCATGTCGGTCTGCCCGGTGCCCGCCTCGATCTCGTAGGGCAGCACGCCCGCGACGGCGTGCAGGTCGGAGGCGCCGCGGCCCATCAACCGCTTGATCGAGGAGACGACGTTCTTCGGCTCGGCCGCCGTGAGCAGGCGGGCGTCCTCGCC
>CAYRBQ010000955.1:0-1300 GCA_964422305.1 uncultured Reyranella sp.
GTCGGCGGCGGCCTTGATCGACGACGCCCAGAAGACGGGCTCGAGCTTCTTGGCGAGCTCGGCGATGGCCTTCTGGTTGGCCGGCGAGATCTTCTTCCAGGTGTCGTTGTTGATGGTGACGATCTGGCTGCTCCAGACGTGGTTCGTCTTGTAAAAGTACTTCAGGAACTCCCAGAACTTGCCGTCGACACCCGACACCGACGACGTGGTGACGCCGACCACGGCGCCGGACGCCAGCGCCGGCACCGTCTCGCCCCAGGGGATCTGCACGGCCGACATGCCGAGCGCGTTCACCATGTCGCCGGCCTGGCGGTCGGGAACACGGATCTTGAGGCCCTTCAGCCCGTCGAGCTTGTCGGCCTTCACCTTGGCGTGGATGTACTGCGTGGGCCACGGCACGGTGTAGAGGATCGTCTGGTTGAACCGGGTCGCGATCTTGTCGAACTCGGGCCGGGCATATTTCTGCAGCACCTTCAGTTCTTCCGGATTGCCGACCAGGAACGGCACGCCCTCGATGCCGAGCAGCGGCGCGTCGCCGACCTGCTGGATGTTCAGGATGTCGGCCATCGGGACGAGGCCGTCGCGCACCGCGTTGAGCTGCTCCGGCCCCTTGTAACCCAGCGAGCCGCCGGAGTGGACCGTGATCACCACGCCGTTGTTCGTGGCCTTGGCCACTTCCTCGGCGAACAGCTTGGCGTTCTTGGTGTGGAAGTTGCCGTCCGGCCAGACCGTAGCGAGGTCGAGCTTCATGCCCGCCTGCGCGTTGACGATCGCCGGCGCGAACATGGCCGCGCCCGCGCCTACCTTCAGAGCCGTTCTACGTCCCAGCTTCATCGAAGCCCCCATCGTTAGGATTGACTACCCTTCCCCGTACTCGAGTCGCACTACGCTGCCGCCTTACTCGGCAGCTCTCGGCGGCTTGAATTCATAGACCTTCTCTGCTGCCTCCTCGGAGATCAGCCCGTCGGCAAGATCGTTGGCGACCTGCGCGCGGTCGCGTTCCGTCGGCGTGCCGATGCCGGCGCCGCCCGGAGTCATGATGACCAGGCGCTCGCCCGGCGGGATGAGCTGGAAACCCTTGCCCTTCAGTGTCTGACCTGACTTCAGCGCGACCACACCGGCCTCGCCGTCGGCGCCGCCGTCACGGCCACGCGCCGGATAGTCGATGCGATCGAAGGCCGCCAGCAGGTCGAACGGCTCGGCGATGCCGCTCTCGATCTCCATGATCTGGCCGAGGCCGCCGCGGGTGCGGCCGGCGCCGCCGGAGTCGGGGCGGAACTCCTTGCGCCAGAAGATCAGT
>CAYRBQ010000956.1:0-1295 GCA_964422305.1 uncultured Reyranella sp.
GACGTCTTCACCTCGATCCACATCGAGGAGTTCGAGGTCATGGCCCGCGACACCAAGCTGGGCCAGGAGGAGATCAGCCGCGACATCCCGAACGTCGGCGAGGAAGCCCTCAAGAACCTCGACGAGGCGGGCATCGTCTACATCGGCGCCGAGGTGAAGGCGGGCGACATTCTGGTCGGCAAGGTCACGCCGAAGGGCGAGAGCCCGATGACGCCGGAAGAGAAGCTGCTGCGCGCCATCTTCGGCGAGAAGGCGGCCGACGTGCGCGACACCTCGCTCAAGGTGCCGCCGGGCGTCGAGGGCACCGTCGTCGAGGTCCGCGTGTTCAACCGCCGCGGCGTCGACAAGGACGAGCGCGCGCTCGCCATCGAGCGCGACGAGATCGAGCGTCTCGCCAAGGACCGCGACGACGAAAAGGCCATCCTGGAGCGCAGCTTCTACAGCCAGATCCAGGAAATGCTGATGAACCAGACGGTCGCCGGCGGGCTCAAGGGCCTGAAGCCGGGCACCCGCATCACCGACAAGGTGCTGGGCGAATACACGCCCGGCCAGTGGCGGACGATCGCGGTCAAGACCGACAAGCGGCAGAGCGAGATCGAGGCGTTGAACAAGCAGTTCGACGAGTCGATGAAGCGCCTGCAGGACCGCTTCGACAGCAAGGTCGACAAGCTGCAGCGCGGCGACGAGCTGCCGCCGGGCGTGATGAAGATGGTCAAGGTCTTCGTCGCGACCAAGCGCAAGCTGCAGCCGGGCGACAAGATGGCCGGCCGTCACGGCAACAAGGGCGTGATCTCGCGCATCATGCCGCTCGAGGACATGCCGTACCTGGAAGAGGGTGGCCCGGTCGACATCGTGCTGAACCCGCTCGGCGTGCCGAGCCGCATGAACGTCGGCCAGATCCTCGAAACCCACCTCGGCTGGGCCGCGGCGGGTCTCGGCAAGCGGATCGGCGAGATGCTGGCAGGCGCCCGCGAGGCCTCGGCGGCGCAGATCAAGAAGCACCTGCGCGAGCTCTACGGCGAGAAGACCTACAAGGCCGACATCGCCGAGCTCGACGACGAGCAGGTGATCGAGCTCGCCCGCAATCTCTCGAAGGGCGTGCCCTTCGCGTCGCCCGTCTTCGACGGCGCGCACGAGGCCGACATCGTCGGCATGCTGGAGATGGCGGGCCTCGACAAGTCGGGCCAGGTCACCCTGATCGACGGCCGCACCGGCGAGCCGTTCGACCGCAAGGTGACCGTCGGCTACATCTACATGCTGAAGCTGCACCATCTCGTGGACGACAAGATCCACGC
>CAYRBQ010000957.1:0-1290 GCA_964422305.1 uncultured Reyranella sp.
GACGAGGATCTTGGCGTTCTGGTAGGCCGGCTGGTCGAGGACGAAGTCCTTCTTCTGGCCATCGGCGGTCCACCGCATCTCGTAGAACAGACCGTCCTTCAAGCCGGTGCGCTTGATGGTCTTCAGGAACTGCTTGGGAATGATCATGTCGGTATCGACATTGACCATCGGCAGCGGCGCCGCGACGCCGCGGAGCGTCGTGAACTTCTCCATGAGACCTCCCGGAAAGGCCGGAATAAACGGGCTTTCCGGCCCCGGGTCAAGGTGCTCGAATCGGGCGGTTTCCGGTTCCTACCGGACCTTGATGACCAGGGTGCTGGCGATCATGTCGTGCAGGCCGCGCTTGCGCTCGGTGAAGCCGATCATGATGAAGCCGATGCAGAGGATGATCGCCGAGACGATCTTGGCGAAGTAGCGCCCGATGGCGTTCGGGAAGGAGAGCCGCTGGCCGTCGTTGGTCACCACCCGCAGTCCCATGGCCATCTTGCCGACCGTGGCGCCGCGCTCGGAGCTTTCCATCAGAGAGAAGTAGAGCAGGCCCACCACCAGCGAAACCAGGTTGAGCATCGGGTTGAAGCCGGAGGCGTTCTCGATGTCCATCGGGTTGAAGCCGACGACCGCGGCGATCGCCCAGAACACGACGCTGAGCAGGATCGCGTCGATGATGTAGGCCACGAAGCGGATCCAGAAGCCGCCATAGGCGACGGCGCCGCCTCCGGTGGGGCGGGCGTCCCAGACGGGCGGGGGCGGGGCGGCGGGACCTGAATTCGGAACGCTTGCCATGCGGTCTCTCCTCGCGGCTTGGGGACCCGAAGTCTACCACATCCTCCGCGCTTGTTCCCCGCCACAACGAAAACGGGCGGTGCATCGCTGCACCGCCCGAAGCCTGCCATCGCTGTCGGATGCCCGTCTACTGATAGTCGCGAACGTCGGCGAGCGTGCCCTTGATGGCGGCGGCTGCGGCCATCGCCGGGCTCACGAGATGCGTGCGCCCGCCGCGGCCCTGGCGGCCCTCGAAGTTGCGGTTCGAGGTCGAGGCGCAGCGCTCGCCGGGGGCGAGGCGGTCGGCGTTCATGGCGAGGCACATCGAGCAGCCCTGGATGCGCCACTCGAAGCCGGCCTCGAGGAAGATCTTGTCGAGGCCTTCCTTCTCAGCCTGGGCCTTCACCAGGCCCGAGCCCGGCACGACCATCGCCGAGACGGTCGAGGCGACCTTGCGGCCGCGCGCAATCTCGGCGGCAGCGCGCAGATCCTCGATACGGCCGTTGGTGCAGGAGCCGATGAACACGC
>CAYRBQ010000958.1:0-1288 GCA_964422305.1 uncultured Reyranella sp.
CCGCCAGCGGCGCAGGCGCTCGTCGAGATCGATCAGCGCCCGCTCGGGAATGTCGACCTTGAACGGTTCGGGGGTGTCGTAGCGCGTTTCGGCCATGCGACACGCCTAGCGCGGAACTCAGCCTTCCAGCAAATCCGCCTTGAGCCGCTCGCGAGCGGCGGCGTCGAGGCCCAGCGCCGTCTCGGCGAAGGCCTCGGGGCTGCCGAAATCGCCGCGCACCACCTCGAAGGCGGCCTCGAGGTAGGGCGTGCGCGCCTCGACGATGGCGGCGCGGGTGTCGATGTCGAGCTCGGGATAGCGGCCGATATGGCCGGTCCACAGCTCGTTGGTGCGGAGATAGTCGTCCATCACCGTCTCCCACGGCACGCCGAGCAGCGTGAGCAGCAGCGCCGACGCGAAGCCAGTGCGGTCCTTGCCGGCGGTGCAGTGGAAGACCAGCGGGCGATGCTCGCCGTCGCTGAGCGTTGCGAACAGGGTGCGGAAGCCCGGCGCGCAGCGGCGCGGATAGTCGCGATAGTGGTCGGTCAGGAACTGCATCATGAGATGCGGGTTGGCGGTGCCGTCTGCCACGGCGCCGCGGATCTTCTCGCCGACGCCCGGCTCGATATGGGCGCCGACGACGCGGCAGGCCAGGCCCTCGATCAGGTGCGGCGTCTCGGCGGCCTCGGCGACGCCGCGCAGGTCGACGATGGTGCGCACGCCGACGCCGGACAGCGCCCGGCGGTCCTCGTCGGTCAGGCCACCGAGATGGGCAGAACGGAACACCGCGCCGCGGCGCACGGTGCGGCCGTCTTCGGTGGCATAGCCGCCGAGGTCGCGGAAGTTGGAGCCGCCTTGCAGCTTCAGGACGTTGGGCAGGATCGAGTCGGGCATGGCCCGACTCTGTATCAGAACTTTTGCGACAAGGTTACGAAGAATGCGCGCCGCATGCCGAACTGCGGCGACCCGACGCCGACACCCGTGCCGGTCCGTAGCTGGTACTGGCCGTCCGTGACGTTGATGGCATCGAAGCGCACGCTGGTGCCCTTGCTGCCGTCGATCGGCAGGCGCTGGGTCACCGACAGGTTGAGCGTGGCATAGGCGGGCAGGGCGGTATCGTTGGGCGTCACGATGCTCTGGCGCAGGCCGTTGCCGTACAGCACGTCGGCCGAGACGCGTGTGCGATAGTCACTGTCCATGTTGAAGACGTAGGCGGCGCCCGCCGACCCGGTCCAGCTCTGGTTGTGGTCGGCGAAGATCCAGTTGCTGGCGATGTAGTCGAGCTCCGCCTGCTCGAAGTTGAACTGCG
>CAYRBQ010000959.1:0-1281 GCA_964422305.1 uncultured Reyranella sp.
CGAGTCTCCTAACCTTCCGAGGCTGGAGATGTCCCCGGAGTGCGCTGCGCTCCCTTGTCGAATGAAAGGCAAAAGACCGGCGACCCCCGCTTATGGGCACACGTCGGCTCGACGTGTGAGCTGCGACAACTGCTACAAAACGGTACGTCGCGGTGTAGCACTCGAAAATCACGAAGACCGCGCAAATGCTGCATGGAGACCTGTCGCAGATGCGTCGGGACGGCGGTGCGGCTGTAGCGCGGCGCACTCAATGACCGAGGTAGCTTTTCCTCAGGTCGGGATGCTGGGCGAGGTCGGCCGCGTTGCCGGAAAGGGCGATGCGGCCGTTCTCCAGCACGTAGGCGCGGTGGGCGATGGCGAGCGACTGCACGACGTTCTGCTCGACCAGCAGGATGGCGAGCCCCTGCCGGTTGAGCTGGCCGATCAGGCCGAACATCTCCTCGACCAGCAGCGGCGAGAGGCCGAGCGAGGGCTCATCGAGAATGAGGAGCCTGGGTTCGGCCATCAGGCCGCGGCCGATGGCCAGCATCTGCTGCTCGCCGCCCGACAGCGTGCCGGCCGATTGGGTGAGGCGTTCCCGGAGGCGCGGGAAGATCGAGAGCACGCGCTCGAGGTTCTGCGCGCGGGCGGCCTTGCCGCGGCGGTAGCTGCCGAGCTCCAGGTTGTCGCGCACGGCGAGGGTGGGGAAGACGCGGCGTCCCTCGGGGACCTGCACCAGCCCCGCCTCGACGATCCGCATCGAGGGCACGCCCGCGATGTCGTGCCCGTCGAAGCGGATCGTGCCGCCGAACGGGCGGTAGAGGCCGGAGACGTTGTTGTTGAGCGTCGACTTGCCGGCGCCGTTGCTGCCCAGCAGCGCCACGATCTCGCCGGCGCCCACGGTGAGGTCGACGCCGCGCAGCACCTCGATGGCGCCGTAACCTGCACGCAGGGAGGCGATCTCAAGCACGCAGCACCTTGGCCGCACCATGGCCGAGATAGGCTTCGACCACCAGCGGGTCGTCGGCGATGGCGGCGGGCGTGCCCTCGGCGATCATGCGGCCCTGGTTCAGCACGTAGACGCGCTCGGCGAGCGAGGTCACGGCCTGCATGACGTGCTCGATCAGCAGGATGGTGACGCCGGCCTGCCTGATGTCCTTGATGACCTGGACGATCTCGACGATCTCGGTCGGGTTGAGGCCGGCCATCACCTCGTCGAGCAGCAGCAGCCGCGGACCGGTCGCCAGCGCGCGCGCGAGCTCGAGCCGCTTGCGGCCGGCCACGGTGAGGTCGGCGCCGCGC
>CAYRBQ010000960.1:0-1278 GCA_964422305.1 uncultured Reyranella sp.
ATACTTCACGGCCTTGGCCATGGTGCTGGCCGCCGCGACGATCTTCTTGCGCAGCGCTTCCTTCAGGTGGGGACTGGGCGCGACCTCGACGATCTTCTGGTTGCGACGCTGCACCGTGCAGTCGCGCTCGCCCAGCGCCGCGATCCCACCCTTGCCGTCGCCCACGATCTGCACCTCGATGTGGCGCGCGCGGTCGACCAGCCGCTCGGCATAGAGTGCCGGGTTGCCGAACGCAGCCTTCGCCTCGGCCGCGCAACGCTCGACCGCCTCGGCGAGCTCGCCCGCCTTGCGCACCGGCCGCATGCCGCGGCCGCCGCCGCCGGCGATCGCCTTCACCATGACGCCCGCCTTCGCGTGCTTGCCGAAGAAAGCCCGGAGGCCCGCCAGATCCGTCGCCCCATCGGTGCCCGGCAGCAGCGGCACCTTGTTCTTGGCCGCGTGGGTGCGTGCACGTGCCTTGTCGCCGAACAGGTCGAGCTGGTCCGACGTCGGGCCGACGAAGACGAGCCTTGCGGCGGCACAGGCCCGCGCGAATTCGGCATTCTCCGACAGGAAGCCGTAGCCGGGGTGAACCGAATCGCAGCCCGCTTCCTTGGCCGCGGCGATCACGGCTGCGATGTCGAGATAGGCTGCGGCGCCCCTGCCCCCGAGGGCGCGCGCCTGGTCGACGCGCCGGACATGAAGTGACGTCGCATCGTCCTCCGAGTGGACGCCCACCGTGGCGATGCCCAGCTCGGCGGCTGCCTGGGCGATGCGGATGGCGATCTCGCCGCGATTGGCGATCAGAAGCTTCTTCAGCATGGTAGAACCCGGATATGACGAAACGGCTTCTGATCGTGGCACATGCTCCGTCGGACAACACGCTCGCGCTGCGCTCGGCCGTGGAGCGCGGCGCGCGGAGCGAAACGGGCCTCGACGTGCGGGTCGTGGCGCCGCTGCAGGCCGGGCCGGACGACGTGCTGGCGGCGCACGCCGTGATCCTCGGCACGACGGAAAACCTGGGCTACATGAGCGGCGCGCTGAAGGACTTCTTCGACCGCACCTACAATCCGTGCCTCGAGAAGACCCAGGGGCTGCCCTACGCCGTCTACATCCGCGCCGGCAGCGACGGCACGGGCACACGGCGCGGCATCGAGACGATCGCGACGGGCCTGCGTTGGCGGGCCGTGCAGGAGCCGCTGATCTGCAAGGGCCCCTGGCTGCCCGCCTTCGTCACGCAATGCAAGGAACTCGGCGAAGCGATGGCGGCGGGCCTCGCCGCCGGCATTTTCTGATCAG
>CAYRBQ010000961.1:0-1267 GCA_964422305.1 uncultured Reyranella sp.
TCTCGTCGTGCAGCGCGGCGGGCTTGCCCTCGCGGGCGATGGCGACCACCGAGTTGGTCGTGCCGAGATCGATGCCGACCGCCAGCGAGCCTTCGCCGGCATGCGGCAAGGGCGTCTCGCCCGGCTCGTGGATCTCCAGCAAGGTCATTTCTTCGACCGTTCAAGATTCGTGCGGCGCGCCCGCGCTTCCTCGGCGAACTTGTCGAGATAGCGCAGACGAAGGAGCGCCCTTTTGATGGCCCCCCTGTCGTTTGCCAAGAACAAACGCCTGAGGTCGACGAGGCCCTTCTCCAGGTCCTCGCGCGCGAACTTGGCGAGCGCATCGACCTCGGCGACGCTGCTCGCCTCATGCAGTTCCTCGCGGGCGTCCATGACTTCCATGAGCAGGTCCGGATCGTCGATGGTCTTGCCGTCGCCCGGCAGCTTCACGCCCGTCAGCTCGGCGAGATAGACGGCCCGACTCAGCGGATCCTTGAGAGTCCGGTAGGCGTCGTTGAGCGCAGCCGCCTCGACCGACGCCCGGGCGCGTTCCTCCGCGGGCTTGGCGACGAAACGGTCGGGATGCCACTGGCGCTGAAGCGCGAAGTAGGCCTTGTCGAGCGCCGCGGCCTCGATATCGAGCGCCGCCGGCAGACCCAGCCGCGCGAAATGATCCATGACCTAGAACTCAGACGTGGAAGGATTCGCCGCAGCCGCAGCGGCCCTTCTCGTTCGGATTCCTGAACACGAAGCCCGATTTCAGCTTCTCTTCCTCGTAGTCCATCTCTGTGCCGATCAGGAACAGCGAGGCTTTGGGATCGATCAGCAGCTTTATCTCGCCGGCCTGGACGACCTCGTCCATCGGTTCCTGCTTGTCGGCGAACTCCAGCGTGTAGCTGAGGCCCGAGCAGCCTTTGGTGCGCACGCCGATGCGGATGCCCGCGGTCGGCTTGCCGCGGCCGTCGATCAGCGCCTTCACACGCTCGGCGGCGAGCGGCGTCACCGTCATCACCTGCGGGCGCGGGCGGCGGGGCCGCGGCGCGGCTGCAGCGACGGCGGGCTTCGCCGTATCGGTGGTCGTGCTCATGACACTCTTGCTCCGGAAAACTACTCGGCGGCTTCCTTGGGTTCGTCCTTCTTCGCGGCCTTGGCGCGATAGTCGGCGATCGCCGCCTTGATCGCGTCCTCGGCCAGCACCGAGCAGTGGATCTTCACCGGCGGCAGAGCGAGGTGCTTGGCGATGTCGGTATTCTTGATCGTTTCGGCCTCGTCGATCGTCTTGCCCTTC
>CAYRBQ010000962.1:0-1266 GCA_964422305.1 uncultured Reyranella sp.
AGCCCGGCGTCGGCAAGACCGCCATCGCCGAAGGCTTGGCGCTGCGCATCGTCAATGACGACGTGCCGGAGTCGCTCAAGGGCAAGAAGCTGATGTCGCTCGACCTCGGCGCGATGGTCGCCGGTGCGAAGTATCGTGGCGAGTTCGAGGAGCGCCTGAAGGCCGTTCTGTCGGAGATCGCGGCCGCCGAAGGCGACATCATCGTCTTCATCGACGAGCTGCATACGCGGATCGGCGCGGTCAAGGCCGACGGCGCGATGGACGCCGGCAACATGCTGAAGCCCGCGCTGGCGCGGGGCGAGCTGCATTGCGTGGGCGCCACCACGCTCGACGAGTACCGCAAGCACATCGAGAAGGATGCAGCGCTCGCGCGCCGCTTCCAGCCGGTGTTCGTCGCGGAGCCCACGGTTGAGGACACGATCTCGATCCTGCGCGGCCTCAAGGAGAAGTACGAGCTGCATCATGGCGTGCGCATCGCCGATGCCGCGATCGTCGCCTCGGCGACGCTGTCGAACCGCTACATCACCGACCGATTCCTGCCCGACAAGGCGATCGACCTCATGGACGAGGCGGCGAGCCGCATCCGCATGCAGGTCGACAGCAAGCCGGAGGAGCTCGACGAGCTCGACCGCCGCATCATGCAGCTCAAGATCGAGCGCGAGGCGCTGAAGAAGGAAAGCGACGCGGCCTCGCGCGACCGGCTGGAGCGGCTCGAGAAGGAGCTGAGCGAACTCGAGCAGAAGTCTGCCGGGCTCACCGCGCAGTGGAAGTCGGCGAAGGACAAGCTCGCGGACTCCCAGAAGCTCAAAGAGCAGCTCGACAAGGCGCGCTCCGAGCTCGATGCGGCGCAACGCAAGGGCGAGCTCGCCAAGGCGGGCGAGCTCGCCTACGGCGTGATCCCGGACCTCGAGAAGAAGCTCAGGGAGGCCGAGAACCACGAGGTGGCGGGCGGCAAGGGCGTGAAGGAAGAGGTCACGCCCGAGGACATCGCCGCGGTCGTTTCGCGCTGGACCGGCGTGCCGGTCGACAAGATGCTGGAAGGCGAGAAGGCCAAGCTGCTCCGCATGGAGGAGCAGATCGGCAAGCGCGTCATCGGTCAGGACGAGGCCGTGCGGGCCGTCGCCAACGCGGTGCGTCGCGCGCGCGCCGGCCTGCAGGACCCGAACCGTCCCATCGGCTCGTTCCTGTTCCTGGGCCCGACCGGCGTCGGCAAGACCGAGCTCACCAAGGCGCTTGCCGAGTTCCTGTTCGACGACGACCAGGCGA
>CAYRBQ010000963.1:0-1264 GCA_964422305.1 uncultured Reyranella sp.
TGCGGAGAGCTGAAATCGACGCTGTTGCGATCACGCCGTTTCCCGCATCACCTGCTCTCGTACTTGTCGATCAGCCAGGGCTCGTGCTGGGCCGCGTCGACCCATTCCTTCATGGCGGGATGGCCGAGCACGGCGGTGCAGTAGGCGTCGGCGTCGGCGTCGAGGGTCACGCTGTAGGTTCTGAAGCGGGTGACCACGGGGGCGAACATGGCGTCGGCGGCGCCGAACTTGCCGAACAGGAAGCCGTCGTCTTGGCCGAACGCCGTCGAGAAGCGCTTGCGCGTGTCGCGCCAGATCCAGCCGATGCGCTCGATGTCGGCGCGCACGCCGGGCGTCATGCCCTTGCCGGGGAACGAGGCGCGGATGTTCATCGGCATGTTCTCGCGCAGGTCCATGAAGCCGGCATGCATCTCGGCCGAGATCGAGCGGGCATGGGCGCGCGCGGCGCCGGCGGTCGGCCAGAGCGCGGCCTCGGGCTTGAGGTCGTTCAGGTACTCCGCGATGGCGAGCGACTCCCAGATCGCGAGCCCGCGGTGCAGCAGCACCGGCACGCGGCCCGACGGCGAGTGCTTGCGGATCGCGGCCTGCGTCTCGGGACGGTCGAGCGGGATCACGATCTCGTCGAACTCGATCCCGGCGGCCCTGGCCATCAGCCAGCCGCGCAGCGACCACGACGAGTAGTTCTTGTTGCCGATCACCAGCGTGAACTCGGCCATGCACGACCTCCTTGCCAGCCATGGAGTTTGACCGGCAATGTTGACCCTTATCCTACTTATCTTCGTGAGCATGGCCATGTCGCTGCCGTTCGTCGACCGTTCTTCTTCTTCGCTCCCCCTGCAGCTTGTGAGAGCGTCGAAGTGGCGCGCCTGGCTGAAGGCGCAGTCCGCGGCGCGGCGCGGCTGGATCGAGTCGCTGGGCATCGGCGGCGCGCCGGGCGACGTCGCCGTGCTGCCGGGACGCGACGGCAAGGCATCGGGTGCCGTCCTCGTGATTCCGAACGAGCCGGTGCTGTGGGATTTCGGTGCGCTCTCCTCGAAGCTGCCACCCGGCACGTGGCGCCTGGAAGGGGACTCATCGCCGGTGTCGTCGACCGACGTCGCCGTCGCCGTCGCGCTCGGGGCGTGGCGGTTCGAGCGCTACAAGGCGAAGAAGAGCAAGCCGGGCGCGCGCTTCCTGTGGCCCGCGGGCGCGGACAAGGCGCGCGCTCAAGCGATCGTCGAGGGCATCACCCTGGCGCGCGACCTGATCACGACGCCGTCGGCCG
>CAYRBQ010000964.1:0-1259 GCA_964422305.1 uncultured Reyranella sp.
ATGCGGTCGATGTTGGGCGTGCGGTAGCCCATCATGCCGCGGTTGTAGGCGCTGATGTTCCAGTAGCCGATATCGTCGCCGAAGATGACGAGAATGTTGGGCTTGGCCGGTGTCTGGCCCGGCGCCTGGGCGACGGCGGGCACGACGCCACCGGAAATCCCGACGAGTAGCGCCGCTGCCGAGAGCAGGCGGCCGAACTTGCCTTTGGTCATGGGTTTGTCCCCCTTTGATGGACGGTGGTGAAACTCCTCTCATCGTCGATGCAAAACAACGCCGGGAACGATACGATTGGCGAATGGATATCGATCTGAAGCTGCTGCAGTACGCCGTCGTCCTGGCGAAGCACCGACACTTCGGACGCGCCGCAGCGGCGCTCAGCATCAGCCAGCCGACCCTCAGCCGCAACATCGCCACCCTGGAAAAACAGCTCGGCATGCGCGTCTTCGAGCGCTCCCGCCGCGACGTCGTGGCGACGCCGGCCGGCGACGACGTGCTGAGGATGGCCGACGAGCTGGTGGCGCGCGCCGAGGCGATCTCCAGCCGCCTGCAGCTCGTGCGCGACGGCCGCGGCGGGCGGTTGCGCGTGGCCGCAGGCGCCTACATGAACGATCTCGCCGTCCAGCCGGCGGCCATCGAACTCATCAGGGCCAACCCCTCGCTCCGGCTCGAGCTGCTCGAGCGCGAGTGGACCGCGGCACTCGCCACGCTGATGACCGACCAGGTGGATTTCGCGGTCTTCGACGTAAGCTCGCTGCGCAGCATGCCGGCTCTGCGCGTCGAGCCGCTCGGCGCCCTGCAAGGCATCTACTTCTGCCGGGCAGGCCACCCGCTGCTTGCCAGGAAGACGCTGCAACCGTCCGACGTGCGCAGCTATCCCTTCGTCATGCCTGCGATGTCCCTGCCGCGCGCCGCGCTCATCGCCGACATCGATGGCGGCATGACGATCGACCAGAATAGCGGGTCCGTCCTGCCGTCGATCGCCGTGTCGTCCTTCCGCAGCGCCCGTGACATCGTCGTTGAGACCGATGCCATCAGCCTCGGCCACCGCAGCCGGCTGCAGGACGATCTGACGAAGGGGCGTCTGGCGATCCTCGGCTTCCCCTGGCTGAAGAAGCTGCCCTCGATCGAAATGGGTGTCGCCTGGAAGCGCGAGCGGACCCTGCCGCCGGCGGCCCGGACATTCGTCGACCTGATCCGCGCGCGCGTGCGCAAGGCGCGGGCGATGGAGTGATCTACCTCAGTTCGAAAGGGTAGATCAC
>CAYRBQ010000965.1:0-1251 GCA_964422305.1 uncultured Reyranella sp.
CTCGCCCAATGCACCGCGGTCCCCAGCGACCACCAGCCGAAGCCGAGCCACACCAGGGCCCCCGGCTCCATGTCCGGTCACTCGCCCGCCGCTACGCGACTCGTCGCGCCGGCCGTGAAGCGCTGGACATCGTCCTTCTCGACCAGCAGCGCGCGATGATAGGAGCGGATCACGTCGTTGGGATTGCCCTGCTCGCGGATCCGTCCTTCCTCGATCCAGATCGCGCGGTCGCACAGGCGGCGCACCTCGGCCATCGAATGGGATACGAACAGCAGCGTGCCCGTCTTGCGGAAGCTGTCGATCCAGTCGAGGCACTTGCGCTGGAACGCCGCGTCGCCGACCGACAGGGCCTCGTCGACCACCAGGATTTCGGCCTCCACATGGGCACAGATCGAGAAGGCAAGGCGGGTACGCATACCCATCGAGTAGTGCTTCACCGGCTGGTCCATGTAGTCGCCGATGCCGGCGAACTCGGCGATCGAATCGAACTTGCGGATCACCTCCGAGCGCTTCAGCCCGAGCACAGCGCCACCGATCAGGACGTTCTCCCGGCCCGACAGCTCCATGTCGAAGGTCGAGCCCAGCGCCAGCACCGGGGCGATGCGTCCCGTCACCCTGAGCTCGCCGTGGCTCGGCAAGGTCATGCCGCAGATGACCTGCAGCAGGGTGGACTTGCCACAGCCGTTGCGCCCGAGGATGCCGATGCTCTCGCCCCGCTTCACCTCGAGGCTGACGTCGCGCAGTACCCAGAATGGCTTGAAGTACGACTTCCACCACCCGAACATGACCTGCTTCAGCCAGTCGTTGCGGTGGGCGTAGAGTTGAAAGGCCTTGCCGAGGTGCTTCGCCTCGACGACGACCTCAGAGGACGTCGACGATGACATTCCGATACCTGTCGAAGAACCAATAGCCGAAATAGAAGCTGAACAGCGAGATGAACAGTGTCCAGCCATAGAGGATCATGTTGGGCAACTTGCCCGCCAGCACGATGTCACGCAGGATCTCGACAAAGCCGACCAGGGCGTTGCCGTAGATCCAGAAGTCGAACGGCGCCGGTATCGCCGACTGCGGATAGAACACCGGCGTCGCGAACATGAAGAGCGGCACGATGGTAATCATGAGATAGCCCGCATCGCGCGTGAACGCACCGATCGCGGCAAGGAACCACGACATGCCGATCAGGAACGCCATGAACGGGATGAAGATCAGCGGCAGCAGCAGCACCGTCCAGGGAAGCTCGCCGATCACCGC
>CAYRBQ010000966.1:0-1249 GCA_964422305.1 uncultured Reyranella sp.
GCGCTACTTCCTGCTGCGCGAGGTGCCGTTCGGCAACGACGGCGACTTCCAGAAGAAGGCGCTGGTCGGCCGCATGAACGGCGACCTCGCCAACGCCTACGGCAACCTCTGCCAGCGCGTCCTGTCGATCGTCGCCAAGAACTGCGGCGAGAAGGTCCCGCCAAAGGGAGCGCTGACAGAGGCCGACACCGCACTGCTCGATCGTGCGAAGGGCCTGCTGGCCGTCGTGCGGGCCGAGCTCGACGACCAGGCGTTCCACAAGGCACTGACGTCGATCTGGGAAGTGATCGCCGACGCCAACCGCTACGTCGACGCGCAGGCGCCGTGGGCGCTGGCCAAGACCGATCCAGTCCGCCGAGACACGGTGCTGTGGGTGCTGGCGGAGACGATCCGCCGCGTGACGCTTCCGGTGCAGCCTTTCATGCCCGACGCGACGGCGAAGATCCTCGACCAGCTCGCGGTGGCGCCGGTCGATCGCGCCTTCGCGGGCTTCGACAAGGAGCTGGTGCCTGGCACGTCGCTGCCCAAGCCGCAGGGCGTGTTCCCGCGCTACGTGGAACCGAAGGCTGCCGAGTGACATGCTGATCGACAGCCACTGCCATCTCGACTTCCCCGAGCTCGCCGGCGACGAGGCCGGCGTGCTGGCGCGTGCGCGCACGGCCGGGGTGGCGGGCATGCTGACGATCGGCACGCGGCTCGACCAGTTCGAGAAGGTGCGCGCCATCGCCGAGCGTCACGAGAACATCTGGTGCTCGGTGGGCGTTCATCCGCACGAGGCGAAGGAGGAGGGGCAGCGCACCCCCGACCGCCTGATCGAGGCGACGCGTCATCCCAAGGTGGTGGGCATCGGCGAGACCGGCCTCGACTTCTACTACGAGCACAGTCCGCGCGAGGAGCAGGCCGAGAGCTTCCGCGCCCATATCGCGGCGTCGCGGCAGACCGGGCTGCCGCTGATCGTGCACACGCGCGATGCCGACGCCGAGACCGGCGACATCCTGGAGCAGGAGCATGCCAAGGGAGCCTTCCCGGGGCTGATCCACTGTTTCAGCTCGGGCCCCGAGGTCGCGCGCCGTGCCCTGGCGCTCGGCCTCTACATCTCGATCTCCGGCATCGTCACCTTCAAGGCGGCGGAGAGCCTGCGCGCGATCGTGAGCGAGATCCCGCTCGACCGGCTGCTGGTCGAGACCGACGCACCCTACCTGGCGCCCGTCCCGAAGCGCGGCAAGACCAACGAGCCGGCCTTCGTAGC
>CAYRBQ010000967.1:0-1243 GCA_964422305.1 uncultured Reyranella sp.
GTTGACGACCGCGGAGGTCGCCAAGGCGGCCCTCGAGCACTACTGGGCGCATCGGCCGAGGAAGCCGGTGGTCGCCGTGATCTTCACCCACAGCCACGTCGACCACTATGGCGGTGTGCGCGGCGTGGTCGACGAGGCCGACGTTCAGGCGGGCAAGGTCAAGGTGATCGCGCCGGCCGGCTTCATGGAGGCGATCTCGGGCGAGAACGTGCTGGCCGGCGCGCCGATGTCGCGGCGCGCGCAGTTCCAGTTCGGCACCATGCTGCCGCGGGGGCCGCGCGGCCAGGTCGATGCCGGCCTCGGCAAGAGCGTGGCCAGAGGCACGCCGGGCCTGATCGCGCCGACGCTCTCGATCGAGAAGGCGGTCGAGGAGCACACGATCGACGGTATCCGCATCGTGTTCCAGCTCGCGCCCGAGACCGAGGCGCCGGCCGAGATGCACATGTTCTATCCCGAGCTCGGCGCGCTCAACATGGCGGAAAACGCCTGTCCGCTGCTGCACAACTTCATCCCGCTGCGCGGCGCCGTCGCGCGCGACCCGCGCATCTGGGCGAAGTACATCGGCGATGCCATCGCGATGTATGGACCGAAGACCGAGGTGCTGATCGGCCAGCACCACTGGCCGACCTGGGGCCGGGCGAAGATCCTCGACTATCTCGAGGCGCAGCGCGATCTCTACAAGCACATCCACGATCAGACCTTGCGCTACATGAACAAGGGGTGGCGTCCGGCCGAGATCGCCGAGGCGATCGACCTGCCGCCGGGCCTGGCCGAGCGCTGGAGCGTGCGCGGCTACTACGGATCGGTCAGCCACAATGTGAAGGCGGTCTACCAGCGCTATCTCTCCTGGTACGACGGCAACCCCTGCAACCTCCATCCGCTGCCGCCGGCGCCGGCGGCGAGGAAGTTCGTCGAGTACATGGGCGGTGCCGCCGCCGTCGTCGCGCGCGCGAAGGCCGACTTCGACAAGGGCGAGTTCCGCTGGGTCGCGCAGGTCATGAAGGAGGTGGTCTACGCCGAGCCGGACAACAGGGAGGCGAGGGCGCTCTGCGCCGATGCGCTGGAGCAGATGGGCTACCAGGCGGAGTCGGCGACCTGGCGCAACGCCTTCCTCTACGGCGCGCAGGAGCTGCGCCACGGCGTCTTCCAGTTGCCGGTGCGCGCGGGCATGGGCGCCGACACGCTGGCCGGCCTCGCGACCGACGTGTTCTTCGACCTGATGGCGATCCGCCTCGATCCCGCG
>CAYRBQ010000968.1:0-1240 GCA_964422305.1 uncultured Reyranella sp.
CTCGCCGGATTCTTGTAGCCCATGGTGTTGAACACCGCGTTCTGGCCGTGATAGCACCAGAAGAAGAAGTATTCCGGATAGTTCAGCCAGCCGCCGAAGGCGTTGGTGATCATCGGCATGTTCTTCTTCAGCAGCTCGCCGCGCCAGTTGGCGCCGGGAATCTTGTTGATCGTGGCCTTGATGCCGATCTGCGCCAGGCTCTCCTGGATCAGGATGGTCAGCGGCTCGTTGGTGCTGGCGAGGCCCAGGTCGAACGACAGCGTGGTCTCGACGCCGCCGCCGTAGCCCGCCTCGGCCATCAGCGCCTTGGCCTTGGCGATGTCGGTCTTGTAGCCGTCCTTCTGCGGCCAGTAGACGCCCTTGAACTTGTTGTCGGCGCCGCCGAACAGCGGGAGCGCCTGGCCGAACATGACCGAGTCCATGATCTGCTGGTAGGGGATCGCCCAGGCCACGGCCTGGCGGACCTTGACGTTGTCGAACGGCTTCTGGTTCACGTTCATGCCGAGATACATCATCGCGTTCTCGATCGGCGTGCCGATGACGGTGAGCTTCGGCGAGCTCCTGAGCTCGGCGAAGTCCTTCGACGGCAGGTCGAACGAAAGATCGGCATCGCCGCGCTCGAGCAGGGCGCGCCGGTTGCCGGCCGACGGGATGATGCGCATGATGACGCGCTTGATCTTGGGCAGCGGCCCGTTCTTCCAGTCGTCGTTGCGGGCGTAGACCACTTCCTGGCCGGGCTGCCAGCGCTCGACCTTGTAGGCGCCGCCCGAGGCGTGGTTGTTCTTGCACCACTCCATCGCCCAGGGATCGGCCGCGGTCGCGTGCTTCTTGCAGAGCTCCGAATTCATGACTACCGGCACCGGCACGCCGATATCGGGCATGGTGAGCTTGTCGGAGCGCAGGAAGTCGACGCGGAAGGTGTTGTCGTCGACCACCACGAACTGCTCGGGCTTCTCGAGCGACCCCGCCTTCATCTGGAAGGTCGGGAAGCCGCCTACGGTGACGGCGCGGTCGAACGACCACTTCACGTCCTTGGCCGTGATCGGCGTGCCGTCGTGGAACTTGGCATCCTTGCGCAGCTTGAAAGTCACCGAGTTGGGCTTGAGGTCCCATTCGGTGGCGAGCTCGGGCTCGAGCTTGGTGTAGTCGTAATGGTCGTTGCCGTTGGCGTCCTTCTTGACGCCGTAGGTCATCAGCCGGTCGTGGGTGTTCCACGACACCTCGTAGGCCGGCCGGTTGG
>CAYRBQ010000969.1:0-1240 GCA_964422305.1 uncultured Reyranella sp.
GCCCATGTGGATCACGTTGGCGCTGAACGACTGCAGCACCGGCAGGGCATCGTCGAACACCTTCTTGTCGCCGCCCACCATGATGGCGATGGTCGCGTTCTCCGCGCCGACCGTGCCGCCGCTCACCGGCGCGTCGAGCATGGCGATGCCCTTGGCGGCCATCGCCTCGCCGATCCTCTTCACCATCGAGGGCGCGTTGGTCGAGAGGTCGATGTAGGTCTGGCCCTTGCCGATATTGGCCAGGATGCCGTTGTCGCCCAGGGTCACCGCCTCGACGTCCTTGGGCATCGGCAGCGACGTCATGACGATGTCCATGCCCTTGGTCGCTTCGGCGACCGACTTGGCGCCGGCGGCGCCCAAGTCGGTGCAGGTCTTCACGGCCGCGGCGTTCAGGTCGAACACCGTGACCGAATGGTTGCTGCGCTTGATGAGGTTGCGGCACATGGGGCCGCCCATGTTGCCGACGCCGATATATCCGACCTTCACCTTATCCTCCCGGGTGGCTGCGTTGGCCGGACTATACGACACAAACACCGGTCCCTTGCTATAAGGAGGGCAATACCGGGAGGAACGACGCCTCATGGCGCGAAACAAGCTGCATCCGATTCCCCATCCGCCGCGCACGCCGGTGCTGGGCAACATGCTCACCGTCGACGGCGGCGCGCCGGTCCAGGACCTGATGCGCATCGCGCGCGAGCAGGGGCCGATCTTCTGGCTCGACATGATGGGCACGCCGCTGGTCGTGGTCTCGGGCGCCGACCTGGTGGCCGAGCTCTGCGACGAGAGCCGGTTCGACAAGGCGGTCCGCGGCTCGCTGCGCCGGGTGCGCATGCTGGGCGGCGACGCGCTGTTCACCGCCGAGACGCAGGAGCCCAACTGGCAGAAGGCGCACAACATCCTGCTGCCGACCTTCGCCCATCGCATGATGCAGACCTATCACGAAGGCATGCTCGACATTGCCGAGCAGCTCGTCACCAAGTGGGAACGGCTGAACGCCGACGAGGAGATCGACGTGGTGCGCGACATGACCGCGCTCACCCTCGACACGATCGGCCTGTGCGGCTTCAACTATCGCTTCAATTCGTTCTACCGCAGCGACAACCATCCCTATGTCGAGTCGCTGGTGCGCGCGCTCGAAGCGGTGATGAAGATGCGCGGCCTGCCGCTGGAGGATCTGACGCAGCGCAAGAGCCGTCGCAAGCTCGAGGAAGATGTCGGCTTCATGAACGGCATCGCCGAC
>CAYRBQ010000970.1:0-1238 GCA_964422305.1 uncultured Reyranella sp.
AGCGCAGCAGATAGGCCTGCCACCAGCAGCGCAGCGGCAGGATCAGCAGACCGAACAGGACATAGGCGGCGAAGGCGGCGGCGAGGATCAGCAGCACCGTCCGCGCCGTGGGTTTGGCGAGGTGGCCGAGGACCTCGCTGAAGGACAGCCCCATTCCGTCGAGCGTGCTGCCTACCGCCGTCCCGACGACGGCGGCGGCGACCACCCAGGCGATGATGTTCAGGAAATAGTAGCCGAGGAAGCGGCCGTAGATGTCGCCGGCGCTGCCGGCGAAGGCGAACGGCAGGGTGCCGACGCGCGCGTTCGAGATGCGCGGCCGCGCGAGGTTCACGGAGACGACCGGCGTCAGCAGATAGCCGGTGATGGCGTTGGCGAAACCCAGGAACGTTGCGACGACGCCGTAGCCCCAGGCCGATCCCGCCATGCCGCAGCGAATGCCGCGCCAGCGCGTGCGCGAAAGTTTGTAGCGCAGGCCGGCATAGTGGCCGACATAGGCGAGCGGAAAGCCGATCAGCGCGACCGACAGCGAGAAGATGTCGAACAGGCCGAAGCTCGCGAACGGCTTCTCGTGGAAGACATAGATCCACACCAGGTACATCAGGCCGGCCCACGCCGCGATCAGCAGAAGCGCGAGCAGGAAGCCGACCAGCAGCTCGAGGCCCCGGCCACGATACTCGAAGCGGTCGCCGAGGACGGAGAGGTGGTTCCATACGTAGCGGCGGATCCGCGTGCGGCCCCAGAAGCGTGACCAGCCGAGCGTCAGCAGCATCAATACGAGGTGACGAAGGTAGATCGCGTAGAGATCGCCGAGCTTGCCGTCATAGACCGGTCGGCTCGGGGTCAGGACCGGCGCCGACCAAGGCCCGCCCGGGGCCACCGCCGGGCCGGAAGCCGGCCCGGTTGCCGCAGCCTGCGTCCAAGGAGAAGAAGCGTCGCTCAACGGGCTCCGATCCCCTTGGCTGCACTGCGAAAATTTCCATGCTGCGACGCAACATGGATTGGTGTAGGCAGTTTACGTCAACGGAGCCGCGAACCGCCACCATGACCGCACCGAACGGCAACGCCCACCAGAACACCGCCAGGAAGGATCGGCCCTGGCTGATCCGCACCTATGCCGGCCACTCGACGGCGGCGAAATCGAACGAGCTCTACCGCACCAACCTGGCGCGCGGCCAGACCGGCCTGTCGGTGGCTTTCGATCTGCCCACCCAGACCGGCTACGACAGCGATCATCCGCT
>CAYRBQ010000971.1:0-1237 GCA_964422305.1 uncultured Reyranella sp.
TATCCTCCAGCAGCCGGCGCTGCTTGGGCCGGAGTGCGCCGGCGTCGACCAGCAGGCCACCGTTGCGGTATTCGGGCAGGCCGGTCAGCGAGTCGAGCGCCACGACCTTCAGTCCGGCGCCCTCGATCGGCTCGACCAGCGAGTAGCTCATCCATTGCGAGAGCTTGTGGAAGGGCACGAGGCCAACCACCGGATGCTCCCACACATCGCCCATCGGTGACGGCCAGATGGGCGAGAGCTTGTCGAGGATCGCAGCGAGGATCGCTTCTGCCTTCACCTCACCGCTGCCCGCCACGATGTCGAACAGCGCGCCCGGGCGCTCCAGCCCGACGCCGCCCAGTTTGCGCAGCAGCTCGGCGCGGCCTTCCAGCCCGACCATCGGATTGTGCGCCTTCACCTGGAAGCCCATGGCGATGTCCATGGGCGTGAGCTTCAGGAGACGCTCGGCGTCGACCCTGAGCGGATCGCCCTTGGGATCGCGGCTGAAGATGCCGTTTGCGAACATGTGCAGGCTCGCTACGCCCAGGCCCTCGGAGCGCGCGTAGGCCTCGCCGGTGCCCGGCTCGCGATAGCTCCAGGCCGGGCCCGCGCCGGCATCGAGCAGCACCGAGACCACGGCGAGGTCAATGCGGCGCCGCGCGATCTCCTCGGCCGGCAGGTGCGTCAGCCGCTCCGCCAGCGCCGGCCAGCGGTCGCGGCCGCCCGCCTCGAAGTGGCGCCAGCGCGAATGGAAGGGAATGGCGGCCGGATTGGGAAAGCGCTCGCGCGTCACGGCGAGCGTCGCCTGCACCGCAGCCTCGAGGCCGTTGGCGTCCAGCGCGAACCATTGCGAGCGGCCGTCCTCGGCGTATTTCAGGACCTGCGCCGCCCGCTCTCGGATCGCGGCCGGCGTTCGCAGCCAGGCGAGGCTCTCCTTCACTCGCACATTCACTCGTCCAGGCCCCGTCCCTTGGCGCGCGCCAGCTCGTTGGCGCCGGGCTTGGTGGCGCTGAAGTAGCCCGCGGCCTTCTTGGCGTCCATCTCGACCTGGGCATCGGCCGGGATCAGCTCGTCGGGGATCGGCACCTGTTCGACGACGTCGATGCCCTGCTCCCGCAGCGCGTCGGACTTCATGTTGCTCATCGAGGCGAAGCGGTCGATGCGCGCGATGCCCAGCCAGTGGAAGAGGTCGGGCATCAGCTCCTGGAAGCGCATGTCCTGCACGCCGGCCACGCACTCCGTGCGATTGAAGTACTGC
>CAYRBQ010000972.1:0-1232 GCA_964422305.1 uncultured Reyranella sp.
AGGCGACTTAGCCGATCAACTCCGGCATGGCGCAGTTCGCCGCCGCCGCGAAGGCGATGAAGCCGGTCGACGCGTCGGCGTGGAAGGCGAGCGTGCCGGCCGCGCGCGGCGACTATCTGAAGAACATCGAGCCGACGCCGCAGCCCGGCTCGGCCAACCTCGCCGAGATCGTGGGCTGGCTGAACAAGCGCCTGCCCGAGGACTGCATCGTCACCAACGGCGCCGGGAACTATGCAGGCTACGTCCACCGCTTCTTCCAGTATCGCGGCTTCCGCACCCAGCTCGCGCCGACCAACGGCTCGATGGGCTACGGCGTGCCGGCGGGCGTGGCGGCCAAGATCGCTGCTCCCGGCCGCATCGTCGTGTCGTTCTCGGGCGACGGCTGCTTCCTGATGAACGGCCAGGAGTTCGGCACCGCGGTCCAGCACGGCGCCAACGTCGTGTTCGTCGTGGTCGACAACGGCATGTACGGCACGATCCGCATGCACCAGGAGCGGGAGTATCCCACGCGCGTGCACGGCACGGAGCTCAAGAACCCCGATTTCGCCGCCTATGCCCGCGCCTTCGGCGGCCATGGCGAGACGGTCGAGAAGACCGCCGACTTCGAGGCGGCGTTCGAGCGCTGCCTCGCCGCCAACAAGCCGTCGATCATCCACGTGAAGACCGACGCCGAGGCCATCACCTCGCGGACCACTCTGACCAAGCTGCGCGAGCAGGCGCTCGCCAAGCAGAAGCACTGAAGGGGCGGGGCCTGCGCGAACGGCACTTGCGCGGGCTCCCGTTCGCCTCTATAGAGGCCGCCGTGGTGATTTGAGCCGACCGGCTTGCGACCACGTTAAACATCGCTAAAAGGTCGGAGGCACTCGCAAAGCCCCCGTCCTTCCAGGTCGGGGGTTTTTCGTTTGCGCGATCGCCCGAGGGCACCGCAGGCGGGAAGGAGAGAGTGTCATGGACGGATCGATCAGCAGGAAGAAGACCCAGGCCGACCAGAAGAAGTGGCGGCCGCAGACTCGCGCGGTGCGCGGCGGGCAGGTGCGTAGCAACTTCGACGAGACGTCGGAAGCGCTCTTCCTGACCTCGGGCTACGCCTATTCCAGCGCCGAGGAGGCCGAGGCCACCTTCAAGGGCGAGAGCACCCACTACCAGTATTCGCGCTTCGGCAATCCGACCGTCACCATGTTCGAGAACCGGCTGGCCGCGCTCGAAGGGGCCGAGGCCTGCCGTGCCACCTC
>CAYRBQ010000973.1:0-1230 GCA_964422305.1 uncultured Reyranella sp.
CGGCGTCGCCGGCGCGCCGGTCGCCGACTGGGGGCATGTCGATCGTGCGCTGAAGGATGCTTCGATCGGGCTGGGCTACGGCTGGTGCGAGGACCACAACGCGCCGGAGGGCACAGGTGCGTCGCCCTATGCGATCAACAGCCGGGCCGGCCTGCGCGTCTCGACCAACGACGGCTATCTCGAGCCGGCGCGCGGCCGGAAGAACCTGCAGATCGTCGGCGACGCGCTGGTCTCGTCGTTCAGCTTCGAGGGCAACCGCCCGCACGTCAGCGGCGTGCAGGTCGAGGTCGCGGGCCGGCGCTTCAGTCCGCGTGCCACGCGCGAGGTGCTGCTGTGCGCCGGCGCGATCCATTCGCCGGCCGTGCTGCAGCGTTCAGGCATCGGTCCGGCGCCGCTGCTGAAGTCGCTCGGCATCGAGGTCGTGGCCGATCTGCCGGTCGGCGAGAACCTGCTCGACCATCCGATGATGCCGCTCTACCTGCACCTCAGGGACGAGGCACGGGTCGGCACGATGATGCACCGCCACACCAACTGCTGCCTGCGCTACTCGTCGGGCCTGGGCGGCTCGGGCGGGAACGACATGATCGTGATCGCGGGCAATCTCGTGTCGCTGGGCGGCGGCGACACCTCGAAGGGCCGCCTCGTCGTCTCGGTCTATCAGGCCTTCAGCCAGGGCACGGTGCGCATCGTGGCCACCGATCCCAGGCGCGATCCGGCGATCGAGGAGCGCATGCTGTCGGACGAGCGCGACCTCGTGCGCATGCGCGACGGCGTGCGCCGCCTGCGCGAGCTCGGCCGCCACGAAAGCGTGCGCGCCATCACCACGCGCGTGGAGTACGGCTCGACCGGCCGCTCGATCGAGGAGGAGCTGACGCCGCGCGAGGTCGACGACTGGATGTTCGACGAATGCTCCGATGCGCAGCATGCCAGCGGCACCTGCCGCATGGGCGCGCCTGACGACAGGACCTCGGTGGTCGATCCCGACTGCCGCGTGGTCGGCGTCTCGGGCCTTCGCGTGATCGACGCCTCGGTGATGCCCGAGGTGGTGCGCGCCAACACGCACCTCACGACGGTGATGATCGCGGAGAAGATGGCCGACCGGCTGAAGGCCGGCGGCTAGCTCACGCGCCCGAGCGGACCTTCACGTAGGAGCCGGGCGCGTCCTCGATCGCGGGCAGGGCGCCGGCGCCGGGCACGCGGGCAGGGACCTTCGGCCCCGACAGCGCCGAC
>CAYRBQ010000974.1:0-1221 GCA_964422305.1 uncultured Reyranella sp.
ACGCCGCGACGGACGAGATGCACGACGCCAAGGCGTTCGAGGCGATCCCCGAGGGCGACCGGCTGGCTGCGCGCGGCATCGAGGTCGGCCACATCTTCTATTTCGGCACCAAGTACTCCAAGCCGATGAATGCCGTCGTGGCCGGGCCGGGCGGAGAGCAGGTCACAGTGGAGATGGGCTCCTACGGCATCGGCGTCTCGCGCCTGGTCGGTGGCATCATCGAGGCGAGCCACGACGATGCCGGCATCGTCTGGCCGGAGTCGGTGGCGCCGTTCAGGGTGGCCATCGTCAACCTGAAGCCGGACGACGGCGCGGTGAGCGGCGCCTGCCAGAAGCTCTACGACGCTCTGGCTGCCAAGCGTGTCGAGGCGCTGCACGACGACCGCGACCTGCGGCCCGGGGCCAAATTCGCCGACATGGACCTGATCGGCACGCCTTGGCAGGTGATCGTCGGGCCGAAGGGTCTGGCCGCCGGCAAGGTCGAGCTCAAGAACCGCAAGACCGGCGCGCGCGAGGAGTTGCCGCCGGAACAGGTCCTCGCGCGGTTCGGCTGAACGCGGACCGGCGCCCATCATGGCCTTCGCCGCCGTCGAGCGCCTGGTCGCCTTCCGTTACCTCCGTGCGCGCCGCGAGGAAGGCTTCATCTCGGTCATCGCCGGCTTCTCGCTGGTGGGCATCACGCTGGGCGTCGGCACGCTGATCGTCGTGATGGCCGTGATGAACGGCTTCCGGGTCGAAATGCTGCGCCAGATGTCGAGCATCAGTGGTCAGCTCGGCGTGCAGGGCAACCGGGGCGGCATCGAGGTGTCTCCGGACCTGCTGAAGCAGATGCGGTCGGTGCCTGGCGTGATCACTGCGACGCCGTCCGCCGAAGGCCAGCTCATGGCTGTGGTCGGCGATCGCGTCCGCGGGGTCGTGCTGCGCGGGATGACGCCGCAGGACCTGCGCGAGCGGGTTCCGGTGTCGGCCGCCGTCGAGGCCAGCCCCGAGCTCCGCGACCGTTACCGCGGGCTCTGCCGCGGCGACGAGGAAAAACCGATCGACTGGGGCAGCCTCAAGTCGTTCGGCGACGACTTCTCCGTGGCCATCGGCCGCCGGCTGGCCGACCTCCTGAACCTGAAAGTCGGTGACACTCTGCAGCTCGTCTCGCCGGTCTCGGTGGCAACCCCACTCGGCGTGATGCCGCGCTCGGCGGCGGCGCGCGTGTCCGCCATCTTCTGC
>CAYRBQ010000975.1:0-1221 GCA_964422305.1 uncultured Reyranella sp.
GCGGGGCGCACGCCGTCCGGCTTCTCGTGCGGCTTCAGGGTCTCGGCGATCGCCACCTTGGCCTTGGCGATCTGATCGGGCGTGGCATCGGCGAAGGCACGCGCCAGCGGACCGAAACGGCCGGCATTCTCCAGGATGTCCGCGATCGACTGGCCCATGAACACCGGCCGATCGAGCGGCTCGAAGGACAGCGCGCGGAAGCCCGCCTCGGTCAGGATGCGCTCGACCCGTGCGCGATCGCCGAAGGCGAACTGGCCGGGATCCTCGGGACCGGGCCTCGGCAGCGGCGGCAGGAACGGCGCGTGCCCCAGGGATTTTCCTGTGGCGTCCGCCAGCACACGAACACCAGCCGGCCCGTCGGTTTCAGCGCGCGGCGCAGATTGATGAAGGCCGGCACCGGCTCGGCGAAGAACATCACGCCGAAGCGGGAGAAGACGAGATCGTAGGCGCCGGCGTCGAACCGATGGGTCGCGGCGTCCGCCACGACGAAGGTCGCGTTCGCGATGTTTTTCGCCCTGGCCGCCGCGATCAACTCCTCGGAGATGTCGACGCCGAGCACCGAGCCGGCCGTGGCGGCGAGGACGGCGGTCGTTCCGCCGGCACCGCAGCCGACGTCCATCACGCTCTCGCCCGGCCGGACTGCGGCGGCTTCGAGCGCCAGCCGGCCGAACTCGCCGATGCTACGCTCGATGCGCTCGAGGGAGGCGTGCCAGCCCTTGCCGCCGGGGCCGTTCCAGTAGGCCGCCTGCTCGGCCGCGAGCTCGGCCTTGCTCTTCGTCACGCCGGGCCGCCCGAGGGACCGTTCACCAGCTCGCGCGGCATGTAGTTCACGAAGGCCACGCGCCAGGCATGCGCGGGATCGGCCTGCTCGAAATGCTCGATCATGGTGACCGAGACGTTGTCGATCTCGAAGCGCACCGCCGCTTCGGGATGCAAATCGAACGCGTGCGCGAGCGCCGCGCGGATGGTGCCGCCGTGCGCCGTCGCCACGATGTCGCGTCCCTTGTGCTCGGCGGTCAGCCGATCGATCGAGCGCACCGTGCGGTCGCGCAGGTCGACGAAGCTCTCGCCGCCCGGCGGGCGATATTCCGGCGGACCCAGCCAGAAGAGATGGTTGTTGGCATGGTTCTCGGCGATCTCGACGTAGGTCAGGCCCTGCCAGTCGCCGAAATGCTGCTCGGCGAGGTCGGGCTCGATGCGCAGTTCGTCCATCTCCGCTCC
>CAYRBQ010000976.1:0-1212 GCA_964422305.1 uncultured Reyranella sp.
GCCCTTGATGTCCCACAGCGCCTGGTCGAGGCCGCTCATCGCCATCGCGGTGGCCGCACCCATGCCGTGGCTTCCAAGCTGAAACTTGTAGATCCTGGCCCAGATGCCGACCGTGTCGGTCGCGTCCATGCCGACCACGAAGCCCTTCAGGGTCGTGTTGATCAGGTGGCCGATCGAGCCCGGCGAGCGCGCATGGTGGCTCTCGCCCCAGCCCACGATGCCGTCCTCGGTCGTCACCTTCACCATCACGCAGTCGCGCTTGGTCATGGTGCCGATGCCCAGCGACACCTGCAGTTCCTTCGGCACCCGGTAGCTGGTCGGGTAGGCCCTGACGTCGACGATCTTCATGCCAACTTCCCCGCGACGATGCGGGCGCCCAGCGCCCAGCGATGGACCTCGGACGGGCCGTCGTAGATGCGGAAGGCGCGGGCGTCGCGGAAGAAGCGCTCGACCACCGTGTCGCGCGTGACGCCGAGGCCGCCCAGGATCTGCATGCAGCGGTCGGCCACGCGGAAATAGGCCTCCGAGCAGATCACCTTCGCCATCGAGCTTTCGTTGGCCGCGCGATGGCCCTGATCGAGCAGCCAGGCGGTGTGCAGGATCGCCAGCCGCGCGCCGTGCATGTCCATCAGATTGTCGGCCAGCATGAACGAGACGCCCTCGTGCTCGCCGAGCTTCCTGCCGAAGGCCACGCGGGTGCGCGCATAGTCGGCGGCGATGTCCTGGGCACGCACCGCCGAGCCCAGCCAGCGCATGCAGTGGCTGAGCCGCGCCGGCGCAAGCCGCACCTGGGCATAGCGGAAGCCCTTGCCGACCTCGCCGAGCACCGAGTCGGCCGGCAGCCTGAGGTCCTTGATCTCGAGCACGCCGTGGCCGCCGGTGAAGCTCGAATCCATCGTGTCGAGCGTGCGCTCGATGCGGATGGCGGGATCGGGCAGGTCGGCCAGGAACATCGTGGCGTGGCCGTCCATCGGGCCGCCCTCGTTCCTCGCCATGATGATGGCGCAGCCCGCGCCCTCGGCGCCGGTGATCAGCCACTTGCGGCCGTTGATCACCCATTCGTTGCCGTCGAGCCGCGCCGTGGCCGTCATCAGGCTGGGGTCGGAACCCGCGCCGCCGGGCTCGGTCATGCAGAAGATCGAGCGGATCTCGCCGGTCGCCATGCGCTTCAGGAAGCGCTCGCGCTGGTCGGGCCGCGCCACGACGTCGAGC
>CAYRBQ010000977.1:0-1210 GCA_964422305.1 uncultured Reyranella sp.
GCGGGGAGCGGATGGCTTGCTCTTCGCATTAATCCTTCGAGAGCTTCTTGACGCCGGCGGGGGACGTGAAGGTGCGCGTCGGCGCGAACTCGCCGAGCTTGTGACCGACCATCTCCTCGGTGACGTTCACCGGGATGAACTTCTTGCCGTTGTAGACGCCGAACGTCAGGCCGACGAACTGCGGCAGGATCGTCGAGCGGCGCGACCAGGTCTTGATCACCTCGCTGCGGATGTTGCCGCGCGACTTCTCGGCCTTCTTGATCAGGCTGCCTTCTACGAAGGGGCCCTTCCAAACGGAGCGTGCCACTGTCTATCTCCTAGCGCGTCGCGTGCCGGCGGCGGATGATCATCTTGTCCGTCGCCTTGTTCTTGCGGGTCTTCTTGCCCTTGGTCGGCTTGCCCCACGGGGTCACCGGGTGGCGGCCGCCCGAGGTGCGGCCTTCGCCGCCGCCGTGCGGGTGATCGACCGGGTTCATGGCGACGCCGCGGACGACCGGGCGGATGCCCAGCCAGCGGGCGCGGCCGGCCTTGCCGATCACGGTGTTCTGGTTGTCCGGGTTGGACACCGCGCCGACGGTCGCCAGGCACTCGCCCGACACCAGGCGCAGCTCACCCGAGTTCAGCTTGATCTGGGCGTAGCCCGCGTCCTTGCCGACGAGCTGGGCGTAGGTGCCGGCGGAGCGCGCGAGCTGGCCGCCGCGGCCCTTCTTGAGCTCGACGTTATGCACGATCGTGCCGACCGGCATGTTGGCGAGCGGCATGGCGTTGCCCGGCTTGATGTCGACGCGCTCGCCCGACACGACCTCGTCGCCCGCCTTGAGGCGCTGCGGCGCCAGGATGTAGGCGAGCTCGCCGTCCTTGTACTTGATCAGCGCGATGAAGGCCGACCGGTTGGGGTCGTACTCGAGTCGCTCGACGGTCGCCGTCACGTCGAACTTGCGACGCTTGAAGTCGACCAGGCGCAGACGACGCTTGTGACCGCCGCCCATGTGGTGGCTGGTGATGTGGCCGTGGTTGTTGCGGCCGCCGGTCTTGGTCTTGCCGCGCGTCAGCTCCTTGACCGGCTTGCCCTTCCAGAGGCCGGTACGGTCGACGATGACCAGCTGTCGCAGCGACGGCGTGATCGGCTTGTATGTCTTCAAGGCCATTGTTGCTTCCCCCGTCCTACAGGCCCGTGGTCACGTCGATCTTGTGACCATCGACCAGCGAG
>CAYRBQ010000978.1:0-1197 GCA_964422305.1 uncultured Reyranella sp.
ATATGCAGCGGCTCGAAGGTGCCGGCATTGATCGGCACGTCGGGGACCACGTGCTTCACCGCGAGGTAGATCGCCGACTTGGTGGTGGCGATCACGCTGTTCATCGGGCCGCGGCAGGGCGGGCTCGAGCCGGTCATGTCGAAGGTCAGGTCCTCGCCCTTCTTGGTGACCTTCATCCTGATCACCAGCGGCTCGTCGACCACGCCGTCGCTGTCGACCTGCGAGGTGCCCTCGTAGGCGCCGTCAGGGATGCCTGCGATCTTGGCGCGCATCTGGCGCTCGGCGCGATGGCGCATCTCGGCGATCGCGGCCTTCACGACGGAGGCGCCGTAGCGGTCGACGAGGTCGGTGAGGCGCTGCTCGCCCGTGGCGAGTGCGGCGGCCTGGGCCTTGATGTCGCCGATGCGCTGGTCGGCGATGCGGATGTTGGAGAGAATGATCGAGAGGATCTCCTGATCCATCTCGCCCTTCTTGAAGAACTTCACCGGCGGCAGCCGCAGCCCTTCCTGCTCGACCTCGGTGGCGCTGGCGGAGAAGCCGCCCGGCACCATGCCGCCGACATCGGGCCAGTGGCCGGTGTTGGCCAGCCAGGCGAAGAGCTCGCCCTTGTAGAAGAACGGCTTCACGAAACGGACATCCATCAGATGCGTGCCGCCGAGGTACGGGTCGTTGACGATGAACACGTCGCCGGGATCGACCTTTCCCGCATAGTGGCTTTTCACCCGTTCGATGACGGACTGGGTCGAGAATTGCATCGTGCCGACGAAGACCGGCAGGCCGAGCTCGCCCTGAGCGATCAGCGAGCCGTCGACGGCATCGTAGATGCCGTCGGAACGGTCCATTCCCTCCGAGATCACGGGCGAGAAGGCCGCGCGCACGAAGGCGAGATCCATCTCGTTGCAGACCTGGATCAGGCCGTTCTGGATGACGGTCAGCGTGACGGGATCGAGGTTCGACATGCCGAATCACTAGCACAGCCCGTGCCTTCCTGCGCTATGATGGTTGCCTACTCTCCCACCCCCATTCTGCGGATATCCATGAGCGCGCCCCTCGACGCCAACGATCTCAATTTGATGAAATTCGGCATCGGCCAGCCGGTGCCGCGGCAGGAGGACCCGACCCTGCTGCGCGGCGAGGGCCGCTACACCGACGACATGAGCCTGCCCAACCAGGCCTGGTGCGTGATGGTGCGAAGCC
>CAYRBQ010000979.1:0-1192 GCA_964422305.1 uncultured Reyranella sp.
AGGACGGCCAGGCTGGTTGCGATGCCCGTCATGCCGATCGACAGGCTCCACAGGATCGCGGCGACCGTGAGCACGGCGCGAGCGCCCCAGCGGTCGACGGCGAAGCCGCCGGCCAGGGTCGTGATGGCGTAGCCCAGCCCGAACGCGCCCAACACCAGGCCGACATCCGCCGACGAGAGGCCGAGGTCGCGCTGGATCGCGGGAATTGCATAGGCGATGGCGGCGCGGTCGACGTAGTTGATCGCGGTGATCGCGAACAGAAGGAAGACGATGAACCAGCGATACCGGGTGCGCGCCATCTGCTACTCCTTGTCCTGTACAAAGTAGCATGCGAAGGACGGGAACAGTCCCGGGATGGAATCAGAGATGTCCGACAGTCCGCCGATCGAGTTCGCCTTTCCCGAGCTGCGCAAATGGGAGAAGGGCGCGGCGCCCTACATCCATGTGCTGGAGAGCGGCAAGCCGGGACCGACGGTGATGGTGGCGTCGTTGACCCACGGCAACGAGGTCTCGGGCGCCATCGTGGTCGATGCGCTGCTGTCGGCCGGCCTCAAGCCGCGCCGGGGCACGCTGATCTTCTCCTTCAACAACATCGAGGCCTATCACTCGTTCGATCCGAAGGTGCCCTTCAAGTCGCGCCTGGTCGACGAGGATTTCAATCGCACCTGGGGCCGGCTCGACCAGCCCGCAACCACGGTCGAGACCCGCCGTGCGCAGGTCTTGCGGCCCTTCGTCGAGCGCACCGACCTGCTGCTCGACCTCCATTCCATGCACGACGATTGCGTGCCGCTGATGCTGTCGGGCCCGCTCGACAAGGGCGTCGCCTTCGCGAGGAGGATCGGCACGCCGGTCGACATCATTCGCGACGCCGGCCACGCCGCCGGCATGCGCATGCGCGACTATGGCGGTTTCGGCGATCCGAAGAGCCCGAAGAACGCCCTGCTGATCGAGACCGGCCAGCACTGGCGCGCCTCGTCGGTCGTGGTCGCCAAGGACGTGACCGCGCGCTTTCTCGTCGAGACGGGCGTTGCCGAGGCGGGCGACCTGCCGGCGGGCTGGCGTCAGCCGACGCCGTCGAAGCAGCGCGTCGTCGAGGTGACGCATGCGATCGCCACCAGGCGCGGCAACTTCGTGCCGGCGCGGCGCTTCGAGGGTCAGGAAGTCGTCGCCAAGGCGGGCACGGTGCTGGGCC
>CAYRBQ010000980.1:0-1191 GCA_964422305.1 uncultured Reyranella sp.
AGCATGACCGCCATGCCGACCTTTTCCTTCAACTCGGCCAGCAGCTCCAGGATCTGGGCCTGGATGGTGACGTCGAGGGCGGTCGTCGGTTCGTCGGCGATCAGCAGTGCAGGTCGGCAGACCAGCGCCATGGCGATCATGGCGCGCTGGCGCAAGCCGCCCGACAACTCGAAGGGGTAGGTGCGAAGCGCACGCTTCGGATCTGGGAAGCCCACCATGCGCAGCATGTCGGTGGTGAGTTCGTCGATCTCGGGCCGCGTGAGCTTGCGGCCCTTCTCCATGCCGGTCGGCGCGCCGTGCAGCTCGACCGCCTCGCCGATCTGGTCGCCCACCGTGTGCAGCGCCGAGAGCGAAGTCATCGGCTCCTGGAAGATGATGGAGATCTGGCCGCCGCGGATGCGCCGCATGGCGGGACCGGCACGGTCCAGTTTGGCGATGTCGACGATGCCTTCCTTGACCCTCGGATCTTCGAACAGGATCGAGCCCGAGGAGATGGTTGCGGTACGCGGCAGCAGGCCCATGATCGCCTGGCTGCAGACCGACTTGCCGGAGCCCGACTCGCCCACCAGCGCGACAGTGCCGCCCGGCGGGATAGAGAAGGAAACCTTGTCGACGGCCCGCAGCACGCCCTCGTGGACACCGAAATCGACGGTGAGGTCCTCGACGCGCAGCAGATCCTTCATACGGTTTCTTCCTGACCCGCCACCACGATGTCCATTGCCCTCAGATTCGCCCGCGTCGCCTGGCTGAGCTGCAGCCCGACGCCCCCCGCCGCATGGGCTGCCCGGTCCACGATATCGTGAAAGCCTTCGAGCGAGGAGTCGACCTTGACCAGCCGGCCGCCCGTCGAGCCTACGCTGAGCTGCATCCAGCCGTCCGAGCGGTCACGCTTGGTCGAAAAATAGCTGAGTTTCATGCGATCGAGGCGGCTCCATTCGACGACGGTGCCGGCGGGGCCGTCGGCGCACAGCGTGTCGGGCCCGAGGATGTAGCGCGTACTGTGACGAAGCGCGGTACGTACGAAGAACAGGGCGAACAGGGCGAAGCCCGCGGCGAGGATCGCGGCCAGCCACTGGTTGACCTCCAGCAGCAGGAGCGGTGCCGCACACAGCACGACGCCCATCGCGGCGCGCACGTAGTCGGCCATCAGCGTCTGGCGCGGATAGCGCAGATCGGCTGAACTCACCCGCG
>CAYRBQ010000981.1:0-1183 GCA_964422305.1 uncultured Reyranella sp.
TACCTCTACACCGAGATCCTGATCCCGTTCCTGATCCTGTCGCTGGCGGCGGTCGGGCTCAACATCCTGGTGGGCTATTGCGGCCAGGTCTCGCTCGGCACCGGCGGCTTCATGGCGGTCGGCGCCTATGCCGCCTACAACCTCTGGCTCCGCGTGCCGGAGGCCAACAACCTCATCGTCGTGTTCCTGTTCGGCGGGCTCATGTCGGCGGCGGTCGGCATCCTGTTCGGCATCCCCTCGCTCCGCATCAAGGGCTTCTACCTCGCGGTGGCGACGCTCGCCTCGCAGTTCTTCCTCGACTGGCTGTTTGCCCGCGTGAAGTGGCTGACCAACTACACGCCGTCGGGCTCGGTCGCGGTCGGCGACACCAGCGTGTTCGGCTGGAAGATCGACACGCCGATGGAGCGCTACCTCTTCATCCTGGCGTTCGTCGTGGTGGCGACACTGGTCGCCAAGAACCTGGTGCGCGGCCATATCGGCCGCTCCTGGATGGCGATCCGCGACATGGATATCGCCGCCGAGATCATCGGCTTCCGGCCGCTCCGCACCAAGCTCACGGCCTTCGCCGTCTCCTCGTTCTTCATCGGCATCGCCGGCGCCATGTGGGCCTTCCTGCGACTCGGCGCCTGGGAGCCGCTGGCCTTCGACATCAACCGCTCGTTCCAGATCCTGTTCATGGTGATCATCGGCGGGCTGGGCTCGCTGCTCGGCAGCTTCCTGGGCGCCGCCTTCATCGTGCTGACGCCGATCGTGCTCAACCAGCTTCCCGGCTGGCTCGGCATCAAGATGTCGACGGCGCTGCTCAGCCACCTCGAATTCATGGTGTTCGGCGCCATGATCGTCTTCTTCCTGATCGTCGAGCCGCACGGGCTGGCGCGCCTCTGGGCGATCGCCAAGGAGAAGCTCAGGCTCTGGCCGTTCCCGCACTGATCCACTAGGCTTTCTGGCAAGGGCGGCAACAAGCATCGCCCACATCTCGAGGAGGAAACGCTATGAGACTGATGAAAGCAGCGCTGCTGGGCGCGGCGGTCGCGGCGGCCGGACTGACGGTCGCTTCGGGCGCACGGGCCCAGAACGAGCAGTTCATTCCCGGCCTGATCTATCGCACCGGCGCCTACGCCCCGAACGGCATCCCGTTCGCCAACGGCGTCGCCGACTACTATGCGCTGGTCAACGAGCGCGA
>CAYRBQ010000982.1:0-1180 GCA_964422305.1 uncultured Reyranella sp.
CATGGCGAAGGCGCGCTCGGGATCGAACTTGGCGAAGCGGTGCGCCAGCACCGGCGTGCCGTAGTACCAGGCCGGGAAGAGGGCGTCGTAGAGCCCGGCGATCCACGCCCATTCCGCCGGCGTCCACATGATCTCGTTGCCCCGGGGCCAATGGCCGAGCCACTGCTCGACGGGCGGAATCGAGCCCAGCATCATGCGATGGGCATGCAGCGCGCCCTTGGGCTGGCCCGTCGTGCCCGACGTATAGATCAAAAGCGCCGGATCCTCGGCGTCGGTGTCGAGGGTCGCGAACCGGTCGGATGCGGCGGCAAGCAGCCGATCCCAGTCGAGGAAGGCGGAGCCATGCGTGCCCGCACCGATCACGATGATGGACTTGAGATGCGGCAGGCGCTCGCGAACCGCCAGCAGCTTGGGGAGCTGGCCCATGTCGGTGACGACCGCGGACGCCTCGGCGTTGGCGAGCCGGTACTCGATCGCCTCCTCGCCGAACAGGGTGAAGAGCGGCAGCACGACCGCCCCCATGCGGTAGCCCGCGAGGTGGCAGATCGTGAGCTCGGCTCCCTGGCTCAGGAACACGCCGAGGCGATCGCCCTTCGAGATGCCGCGTGCGGCGAGCGCATTGGCGAGCCGCGAGCTTGCCGCGAGCAATTGGCCGAAGGTCCAGCGGCGCACCGACCCGTCGGCATTTTCGACGATCATCGCCAATGTGTCGGCCAGATGCCGTTCGCAGACGGCGCGGCCGATGTTGAACTTTTCGGGCGTCGGCCAGCGGAACCGGCGCATCGCCTCTTCGTAGGAAACGCCGCGGGGGATCATGTCGGCGGGCACTATGCCATGCCGTGCCCGCGCTTCCAGTACGCTTGCGGCGGCGCTATCCTGCAGCATGACTCCCGACGACCATGCCTACTCGCCGGTCGGCCGCGCCAAGTCCAAGGACTCCGGCGTCACGATCGTCCCCTCGGTCTGCCCTCACGACTGCACCAGCACCTGCGCGCTGGACGTCGAGCGGCTGGACACCAAGACGATCGGCCGCGTGCGCGGCTCGATGCGCAACGACTACACCGCCGGGGTGATCTGCGAGAAGGTCGCGCGCTACGCCGAGCGCATCCATCACCCGGACCGGCTGATGAAGCCGCTGCGCCGGGTCGGCCCCAAGGGATCGAAGCAGTTCGCGGAGATC
>CAYRBQ010000983.1:0-1176 GCA_964422305.1 uncultured Reyranella sp.
CATGGAGCACGTCGTCTACAGCGAGGATGGCCAGCTCCTGACCGGCAGCTTCACCGACTACGCCCTGCCGCGTGCCTCCGACGTTCCGTCCTTCGCGATGGGCTATCACGCGGTGCCGGCAAAGACGAACCTGCTGGGCGCCAAGGGCTGCGGCGAGGCGGGCTGCGCCGGCTCGCTGCCGTCGGTGATGAACGCCATCGTCGACGCGCTGGGCGGCAAGCACATCGACATGCCGTGCACGCCCGAAAAGGTGTGGGCGGCCCTCAACAGCTGACTGACGTAGCAATCGTCGGCTGCGGGCCGGTCGGCGCGCTGCTGGCCAACCTGCTGGGCCAGGCGGGACTCGCGGTCGACATCTACGACCGCGACCGCAACATCTATCCGCTGCCGCGCGCTGTCCATTTCGACGGCGAGGTCATGCGCATCTTCCAGGCCGCGGGCCTCGCCGACGAGATAGCCGCGGCCGCGCGCAGCTCCTCGCAGGGCATGCATTTCGTCAACGCCGCAGGCCGGACGCTGATGATCCGTCGCGGCATCGAAGGGCCGGGCCCGCACGGCTGGGCCAACAACTGGTATTTCCACCAGCCCGCCCTGGAAGAGATCCTGCGCCGCGGCCTCGTGCGCTTTCCCAACGTCGCTCTGCATCTCGGCCACGAGGTCGCCGATCTCGACGCGCTGCCGGCGCGCTACGTCGTGGGCTGCGATGGAGCTCGCTCGCTGGTACGCCGTGCCATCGGCAGCAAGCCGCACGATCTCGGCCTGCACCAGCCTTGGCTGGTGGTCGACCTCCTCTGCGATCCGGCGAGCCCGAGGGTGCAGGCGCTGCCGGACTACACGGTCCAGCTCTGCGATCCCGCGCGGCCGATGACGGTGGTCAATGTCGGCGGCCGCCGGCGGCGCTGGGAGATCATGCTGATGCCGGGCGACGATCCGGCGCGCCTCACCGAGCCGGACATCTTCTGGCCGATGATGGCGCGCTGGCTCGGCCCCGCCGATGCCCGGCTCGAGCGCGCGGCCGTCTACACCTTCCACTCCGTCGTGCAGGAAGGCTGGCGCAAGGGCCGGCTGCTGCTGGCGGGCGATTCCTGCCACCAGACTCCACCCTTCCTCGGCCAGGGCATGTGCGCCGGCATGCGCGATGCGAGCAACCTCGCCTGGAAGCTCGCCGCAATTCTC
>CAYRBQ010000984.1:0-1169 GCA_964422305.1 uncultured Reyranella sp.
GGAACATCGAGAGACCCTGGTAGCCGGGCTTCGAGGCATCGCTGCGCGCCAGCAAGGTCATGATGTCGGC
Organism: uncultured Reyranella sp.; assembly: GCA_964422305.1. Taxonomy (GTDB): domain Bacteria; phylum Pseudomonadota; class Alphaproteobacteria; order Reyranellales; family Reyranellaceae; genus Reyranella. Next base: position 71 of record CAYRBQ010000984.1, read on the forward strand.
ACGCGCGGCGTGGGTGATCCAGGTCTTGTTGCCGTTGATCCTGTACGTGTCGCCCTCCAGCACGGCGCGCGTACGCAGGGAGGCGAGGTCCGAGCCGGTGTTGGGCTCGGTGAACACGGCGGTCGGCAACAGCTCACCCGAGGCGATGCGGCCGAGATACTTCTTCTTCTGCACCTCGGTGCCGCCCGAGCGGATCAGCTCGGCGGCGATCTCCGAGCGCGTGCCCAGCGAGCCCACGCCGATATAGCCGCGCGACAGCTCCTCGGTGACGACGCACATGGCGAGCTTGCCCATGCCGAGCCCGCCCCACTCCTCGGGCACGGTGAGGCCGAACACGCCGAGCTCGGCCATCTTCTCGACCACGGGGAGCGGGATCAGCTCGTCGCGCAGGTGCCAGCCGTGGGCATGCGGCATCACCTCGCTGTCGACGAAGCGGCGGAACTGGCGGCGCACCTCTTCCAGCGCCTCGTCGTCGAGGCCGAGCGCCCCGAAGCCGCCGGTGTCGAGCCCGTCGGCGATCAGCTCGGCGATCCGGCCGCGCACGGCGGCGGTGTTGGCGGCGATCAGCTTCGCGACGGCGGGCGTCTCGAGCGCGGCACCGTCGAGGCCGAGATCGCCCGGCCGCACGATCTCGACCTGGCTGATCGCGATGCCGCCCCGAAGCTGGGCGAGATATTCGCCGAACGCCGACTGCAGGATCAGCGTCTCGAGCTCTCCGTCATGACCCGCCTCGGCCCAGCGCCGCATCTGGCGCAACGCCGCGACGTAGGTCGCGATCCAGGCGTAGCCGTGGGCGGCGAACTGCTCGCGTTCCAGCAGCTTCGGGTCGACCTTGCCCTGCGGCGCGACGAGCTTGCGCACGGCTTCGCGGGCGGCGGTCTCATGGCGATCGGCCGCGCTCTCGGCCTCGGCGCAAAGGGAGAGCAGGTCGGGAAGGATCAGGGACATCGGCAGAACTCATCATCTCCCTCCCCGTCATACGGGGGAGGTGCCCCCGAAGGGGGCGGAGGGGGAAGGCAACGGTCCGGACTGGGGCGGGGGGGCCCGGGGCCGGCGCCCCACACCCCCCCACCCCGGCGGGGACTGAAAAAGAAAAAAA
>CAYRBQ010000985.1:0-1165 GCA_964422305.1 uncultured Reyranella sp.
TCTGCGTCTATCCCAACGCCGGCCTGCCCAACGAGCTCGGCGCCTACGACGAGCCGCCGGAGATGACCGGCAAGCTGGTCAAGGGCTGGGCCGAGAACGGCTGGCTGAACGTGGTCGGCGGCTGCTGCGGCACGACGCCGGGCCACATCAAGGCGATCGCCGAAGCGGTCAAGGGCATCAAGCCGCGCACCTGGCACGTCCTGCCGCCGGCGCTGCGTCTCTCTGGCATGGAAGCGGCGAGTTTCTTCTGATGAGCATTGTCGAGAATACCGAGAACAAGCCCGAGAGCCGCGCCACCTTCATCAACATCGGCGAGCGCACCAACGTCACCGGATCGGCGCGCTTCAAGAAGCTGATCCTCGAGGGCGACTACACGGCCGCCATCGAGGTGGCGCGCCAGCAGGTCGAGTCGGGCGCACAGATCATCGACGTCAACATGGACGAGGGCCTGCTCGACGCCGAGAAGGCGATGGACACGTTCCTCAAGCTGATCGCCGCCGAGCCCGACATCGCCCGCGTGCCGATCATGATCGACAGCTCCAAGTGGAGCGTGATCGAGGCCGGCCTGAAGTGCGTCGCCGGCAAGCCGATCGTCAACTCGATCTCCATGAAGGAGGGCATCGAGCCCTTCATCGCGCATGCCCGCAAGGTCCGCCGCTACGGCGCCGCCGTCGTCGTCATGGCGTTCGACGAAAAGGGCCAGGCCGATACCAGGGAGCGCAAGGTCGAGATCTGCAAGCGCGCCTACGACATCCTGGTCAACCAGGTCGGCTACCCGGCCGAGGACATCATCTTCGATCCCAACATCTTCGCCGTCGCCACCGGCATCGAGGAGCACAACAACTACGGCGTCGACTTTATCGAGGCGACCCGCGACATCAAGGCCGCCTGCCCCGGCGCCAAGATCTCCGGCGGCGTTTCCAACCTCTCCTTCGCCTTCCGCGGCAACGAACCGGTGCGCAAGGCGATGCACTCGGTGTTCCTCTACCACGCCATCCAGGCCGGCATGGACATGGGCATCGTCAACGCGGGCCAGCTCGAGGTCTACGACCAGATCCCGCAGGAGCTTCGCGACGCCTGCGAGGACGTGATCCTCAACCGCCGGCCCGACGCCACCGACCGGCTACTGGAGATGGCGCCACGGTACAAGGGCACCGGCGAGGTT
>CAYRBQ010000986.1:0-1162 GCA_964422305.1 uncultured Reyranella sp.
GCCGGTTCCCCCTGATGGACACGAAGGGCGTAAAGCGCGCTTTCTGGATCGGCACAGGCGGCGTACTGTTCGCGCAGGATATCGTCTTCGCACTTGTCCGCCACCTTGCCGCTCAGCCCCGCGTACAACTGCACGCCAACGCACCCGTTCGGTTAGTCGATCTCGAACGGGGCAGCGTGACGACCGAGGACGGCACCACCCACACCGCGGATGTCGTCGTCGTTGCGGCGGGTGCCTGGGTCGGTCGATTGTTGCCCCCCCTTGCTTCTCGGGTCGTGCCATCGCGGCAGGTGGTCGTCTATTTCGATCTACCGGCCGACCAGCGCGCCGCCTGGGCCAAGGCACCCATGGTCATCGAGAAGACTGGCGACGTTGGCCTCTATCTCGTGCCGCCGGCCGAAGGCCGCGGCATGAAGATCGGAGATCATGAATTCAGCCGTAGCGGCGATCCTGCCGCCGAACGCGCGGCGACCGCTGACGAGATGCGACCGTTGCTCGACCGTTGCCGCAGCCTGCTCAGGGGCTTCGACCGGTGGCGGATCGACCGGCTCAAGGTCTGCTTCTACAGCGTGACCGAGGATGAACGCTTCGTGGTCGAGCGCCAGGGGGCGCGCGGCTGGGCGATGTCGCCCTGCTCCGGCCACGGCTTCAAGTTCGGCGCGCTGATGGGCCTCGAGCTCGCCCGGACGATCGTCGAAGGTCGCGACGCCACGGCGCATGCGCGCTGGGCAGCCGGTCTGGCCGGCGATGAACCGACCTGACAAAATACCCGTCGGTTAGGGAGAGAAATCGAAATGGCTTCCCGCAAGCGGCGCACATCGGCTGTGCCGAAGAAGGCCACCGGCCTGCGTCAAGGCCTCGCCACCTATGGCGATGCCGGCTTCTCGCTGTTCCTGCGCAAGGCTTTCATCAAGGCGGGCGGCTATTCAGACGACGCGCTCGATCGGCCCATCGTCGGCATCACCAACACCTTCTCCGACTACAATCCCTGCCACGGCAACGTGCCCGACCTGATCGAAGCGGTGAAGCGCGGCGTCATGCTGGCCGGCGCTCTGCCGATGGTCTTCCCGACCGTATCGATCCACGAGAGCTTCTCGCACCCCACCAGCATGTTCCTGCGGAACCTGATGGCCATGGATACCGAGGAGATGATCCGCGCCCA
>CAYRBQ010000987.1:0-1156 GCA_964422305.1 uncultured Reyranella sp.
CCGCACGCCAACGACTTCGAGCGGCTGCGCGATTCCGGCGCGTCGGTGGCTCATTGCCCAACTGTGTTCGCGCGACGCGGCATGGTGATGAACTCCATCGGCCGCTACATGAATGCGGGCATCACAGTCGGCATCGGCACCGACACCTTCCCACACAACATGCTCGATGAGATCCGACTGGTCTGCTACCTCGCCCGCGTCTTCACCATGAACTACAAGATGGGCACGACGCGGCACGCCTTCGAGGCGGCAACCGTGGGCGGCGCCAAGATGCTGCGCCGGCCCGACCTCGGGCGCCTGGCGGCGGGCTGCAAGGCCGACTTCTCCCTGGTCGACATGGGCCATCCCTACATGCAGCCGGCGCACGAGCCGGTGCGCAGCCTGATCTACTCGGCGAGCGACCGCGCCATCCGCCACGTCTATGTCGACGGCGTGCAGGTGGTGAAGGACGGCAAGGTGCTGACGGTCGACGTCGAGGCCGCAACCGCGGGCCTGGTCGAGGGCCAGCGCAAGCGGCTCGACACGGTGAGCCAGCGCGACTGGGCCGGCCGCACCGCCGAGCAGCTGGCACCTCCGGTCTACGGCACCAAGGATCGCCTGCCGCAGTCGCGTCCGGTGACCTGAGGACGATGCGTTGACCGACAAGCCGCCGCTGCTGGAGATCAAAGGGCTGCGCACGGAATTCCGCTCCGGCGGCAGCTCCTTCGCCGCCGTCGACGGCGTCAGCTTCTCGCTGGCGCCGGGCGAGACGCTGGGCATCGTGGGCGAGTCGGGCTGCGGCAAGTCGGTGACGTCGCTCTCGATCATGCGGCTGGTGCCCAATCCGCCCGGTCGCATCACGGCCGGCGAGATCGCCATGAACGGGCGCAATCTCCTCGACCTCCCCGAAAGCGAGATGCGCGCCGTGCGCGGCGACGACATCGCCATGATCTTCCAGGAGCCGATGACCAGCCTCAACCCGGTGCAGACCGTGGGCGAGCAGATCACCGAGGCGATCCTGCTGCACAGGAACGTATCGGCGGTCGAGGCGCGCGCCCGTGCGCTCGAGATGCTGCGGCTAGTGAAGATCCCCTCGCCCGAAACGCGGCTCGACGAATATCCCCACCAGCTCTCGGGCGGCATGCGCCAGAGGGTGATGATCGCCATGGCGCTGGCC
>CAYRBQ010000988.1:0-1140 GCA_964422305.1 uncultured Reyranella sp.
AGGGGAAGGAGGAATCGAATGACCGACATCTCATCGAACTGGATGACGCGCCGCCGGGAGGCTTTGGAAACCGGCCTCGATGCCCTGAAGCGGATGTCCGCCTGCAAGACGCCGATCGAGGCGGCGGTCATCTGCAGCGAGTGGATGACCGGCAGCATGACCCGCATCCTCGCCGACATGGAGGACGCGCAGAAGGCGACTCAGTCGATGCTCGCGTCGCCCAAGGTCGCACCGCCGGTCGAGATCGCGGCGCCGGTGGAGACCACGCCGCCGGTCCAGCTTCGCGAAGCCGCCTAGGTCCCGAAGAACGCGCCCATCACCGCCGCGGCTTCGTCGTTGGCCCTGAGGCCCTGCTTCAGGAACCGGGTCATCGAGAAGAAGCCGTGGATCGTGCCGGGATAGTTCACATAGGTCGTCTTGACGCCGGCATCGATAAGCCGGTCGGCATAGGCGCGGCCCTCGTCGCGCAGCGGGTCGTAGCCCGCCGTCAGCACGAAGGCGGGCGGCAGGCCCTCGAAGCTCTTCGCCAGCAGCGGCGAGAGACGCAGGTCTGTGAGGTCGGTGCCGGCGGGCACATAGGCTTTCCAGAACCAGTCCATCAGGCTCTTCGTCAGGAAATAGCCCTCGGCGAACGCCTTGCGCGAGCCGCTCTCCCTGCTGGAGTCGGTGGCAGGATAGATCAGCATCTGGAAGGCCGGGCCCGCTTCCTTCCGGTCGCGCATCGCCTGGCACACCACGGCGGCCAGCGCGCCGCCCGCCGAGTCGCCGCCGACCGCGAGCCGCGTGGGATCGGCGCCGAACGATCGGGCGTTGTCGCGGATGTGCCGGAACGTCGCGATCGCGTCGTCGGTCGGCGCGGGGAAGGGATGCTCCGGCGACAGGCGATAGTCGATCGAGATCACCTGGCAGCGGCTCCTGTTGGCGAGCCGTCGGCAGGTCGAATCGTGCGTCTCGATGGTGCCGATCACGAAGCCGCCGCCGTGATAGTAGATCAGGGTCGGCAGGGCGCCCGCCGCGACGCCGAGCGGGCGGTACCGGCGGAAGCGGATCTCGCCGCCGGGACCCATGAAGCCGCCGTCGGCGACCTCGGCAACTTCCGGCGGCTCGGCTTCGCCGTCCTCCGACATCTTGTCGACCGCG
>CAYRBQ010000989.1:0-1119 GCA_964422305.1 uncultured Reyranella sp.
CCCTGATGCTCGAAAGCGCCGACGTGCTGGTGGGCTACAAGGAGTACCCGCACACCGACACGATGGAGCGCGCGGTCGAGCTGTTCGACATCATCGCCGACACCGCCGACGGCAAGGTGAAGCCCGTCATGGCGCGCTACGATTGCCGCATGATCGCGCAGTACCGCACGTCGGTGCCGCCGATCAGCGAGTTCGTCGTGCGCATGAAATCGCTCGAGGGCAAGGACGGCATCCTCTCGGTGTCATTGAGCCACGGCTTCTCCTTCGCCGATGTCGAGGATGTCGGCACCAGAACCCTGGTCGTGGCCGACGGCGACATGGAGAAGGCCGAGAAGCTCGCCAAGCAGCTCGGCCGCGAGCTGTGGGACAACCGCGAGCGTTACGCCACCAAGTACCTCACCGTCGACGAGGCGATGGACCGCGCCGCCTCCCATAACCAGGGGCCACTCGTCCTGGCCGACCGTGCCGACAATCCCGGCTCGGGCGCGCCGGGCGATTCGACCTTCGTGCTGAAGGCGCTGATCGAACGCCAGATCGGCCCCTCCCTGTTCGGCTGCATGTGGGACCCGATGGCCTTCCAGATCGCCGAGGAGGCGGGCGAGGGCGCGCGCATCCGCATGCGGCTGGGCGGCAAGTCGGGCACGGTGAGCGGCGAGCCGGTCGACCTCGACGTCACGGTCAGGAAGATCGCCCGCGACGTCTACCAACCCTACGGGCCGGTGATGTCGCCGCTCGGCAATATGGCGCTGCTCTCGTCGGAGCATGTCGACGTGGCGATCTGCACCCGCCGCAACCAGACCTTCCACGCCGACGCCTTCCGCGCGGTCGGTGCCGAGCCTGCGGACTATCGCGTCGTGGTCGTGAAGAGCGCGCAGCACTTCTATAACGGCTTCGTCGGGGTGGCGAAGGAGATCCTCTACGTCGCCACGCCCGGCGCCGCCGATCCCGACGTCACGCGCTGGCCCTACACCAAGCGCAAGACGCCGTTCTGGCCCAAGGTTGCCGATCCCTGGAAGTAGCCAGGGAACGCCGCGCTACAGCGACACCGCCGTCCCGACGCGGTGGCGACGGGCCTTCGATGCAGCATTTGCGCGGTCTTTTTGATTTTCGAGTGCTACA
>CAYRBQ010000990.1:0-1113 GCA_964422305.1 uncultured Reyranella sp.
CTTCGCGGCCGCGATGGTCGCGAGCTCGGCCTTCCTGAAGTCGGGATGGTCGAAGGCGCCGGGCTCGCCCATCGCCACGGTGAGATCGTTGTGACCGAGCCACAGCATGTCGACGCCGGGCATGGCGGCGATCTGGTCGGCCGCCGCGGCGCCGCGCGGGTCCTCGACCTGCAGGATGATCGCGGTGCGGGCGTTCTGCTCGGCGAAGCGCGGCAGCAACGGCTCGGAGCGCATGGCGAAGCGCTCGTGGCCGAGGCCCAGCGCCACGCCGCGGGTGCCGTCGGGCCAGTACTTGGCGGCGTCGAGCACGGCCTTGGCCTGCTCGACCGAGGAGACGATCGGCACCATCACGCCGTCGGCGCCGGTGTCGAGCGCGCGGCTGATGTGATGGCGCTGCTGGCTCGGCACGCGCACCACCAGCGGCAGGCCGGCCGCCTGGCAGTAGCGCACGACCTGGCGGACGGTATCGAAGGAGAAACCGGTATGCTCCATGTCGAGCACCGCATACTCCGCGCCGGACGCCTTCAGGATCTGGCCGATGCCCGGTGTGGTGAACTCGAACAGAAAGGTGCCGATCTTGGTCGGCTTGGTGCCGACCAGCGATCGCAGGTTGACTGTCGCCATTGTGATTTCCCCCTTCGAACGCCGATGCTAGCGTGGACCGTCCACCACAATCATCTGATTTAGGGAGTGAACCATGAAGCTCTACTACATGCCCGGCGCCTGCTCGATCGGCATCCACGTGCTGCTCGAGGAGATCGGCAAGCCCTACGAGGTGCACAAGGTCGACGGCGCCAAGCAGGAGCAGTACGGGCCGGACTTCGTGAAGCTCAATCCGAAGTCGAAGGTGCCGACCTTGCAGCGCGACGACGGCTCGGTGCTGACCGAGTTCCCCGCGATCGCCGTGTGGCTCGCGCGCAAGAACCCGGAGAAGGGCCTGCTGCCGGCCGATGCCGATGCCGAGGCGCGTGCCCTCGAGGCGATGGACTACGCCGTATCGACCATGCACATGCAGGGCTTCAGCCGCATGTTCCGGCCGATGAACTACGCGCCGACCGAGGCCGACCACGACAAGGTCAAGGCGCGCGGCAAGGAGATCATGGAGAAGGGCCT
>CAYRBQ010000991.1:0-1112 GCA_964422305.1 uncultured Reyranella sp.
GTGAAAGTGAGGCAGAGGATGCGCTCGGGCTTCACATCCTCCAGCAGCAGGCGCGTCACGCGGTCGGTCAGCACCTTGGTCTTGCCGGTGCCGGCATTGGCCTCGACCCAGGCGGAATGGCCGGGAGTCGTGGCCTTGCGCTGCTCGCGCGTGGCGATGGTGAGGACGTCGAGCGCGTCGTTCATTCCTCGCCCCCGCCCGCTGTCGACCATTCCGCGATCCGCTCGAGATGCGCGTAGTCGTTGAAATGCGGGATGTAGGCCGGCCACGGCAGCGCCGGATAAGTCGTACCGGCCTTGGCGAAATGCTCGGCCATCTTCTCGACCAGCGCCAGCATTGCAGGCACCAGCTCCTCGCTGCCCTTGATCTCGCTCACCTTGCCGCCGTCGCCGAGGCCGTTCGCTTGCCAGTAGGAGAGGCGCACGGTCTTGGCCTTGCCCTTGATCTTGTCGAAGCCGCCGCGCTCGGCCATCGCTGCCTCCAGCAGGAGCTGAGGCGCGAACAGCGCCTCCAGCTCGTCCTTGGTCGGCACGCGGCCGGTCTTGTAGTCGATGATCTCCCACGCCCCGGCGCCGATATCGTCGACCCGGTCGGCACGCGCCTCGATGCGCAGCGGCCGGTCGGCAGGCCCCACGGTCAGTGCGCCGGTCGTCTCGCTCGCCAGCAGCTTGGTGCCGCTGGCGCGGCGGGCGTTCTCCTCGGCGACGAACCAGCGCGCCAGGCGCTGGAAGCGCGGCCACCAGAAGGCGCGCTCGGCCGGCGCCGTCAGCAGCTCGCCGAGATGCTTCTCGCCCAGCGCCTCGAAGCGCTGCGCGGCATCGGGCGGCAGCACGCCCGATGGATGGGCGCGCAGGAATTCATCGAGCGCGTCGTGCAGCGCGTTGCCGCGATCGGCTGCGCCCAGCTCCGCTTCGAGCGGATCGAGGGCGCTCAACCCCAGGATCGACCGCGCATAGAGGCCGTAGGGATCGCGCCGCCACTGCTCGACGCGCGACACAGAGAGCCTGGTTGGACGCGCCTCCAGCGGCGGCCGAGGCTCGGGGCGCAGCCAGGGCCGGTAGTTGTCCGGTCGGTCGATCGCCTCGGCCCAGGCGACGTAGCTGCGCCGGCCG
>CAYRBQ010000992.1:0-1109 GCA_964422305.1 uncultured Reyranella sp.
GTGATCGGCTTCCTCGGCAATCGCATCCAGGGCGCGCTGATGCGCGAGGCGCTGTGGCTGATCGAGCAGGGAGTCGCCAGCCCCGAGGACATCGACGCGACGGTGCGCCTGTCGTTCGGCTTCCGCTACGCCGCGGCCGGCCCGATCACCCAGAAGGAACACTCCGGCTGGGACACGACCTGCGCGGTCGCCAAGATCATCTGGCCCGACCTCACCAACGCCGACGGCCCGCCACCGATCCTCCAGCGCAACGTCGACGAGGGACGTATCGGCTTCAAGACCAAGGGCGGCTTCTTCGACTGGAACGACGCGTCGATAGCAAAAGAGCGCGCCCGTTATGAGCGCGCTCTCTCGAAGTGTCTCGAAATCTTCCGTGAGGAAGGAATTCTTAGTTAGGCAGCGCGGCCTCGACCGCGACCGGCACCACCGCCACCGAAGCGACGCTTCTTCCACTGCGGCTGACGCGGCTCGCCCTGTGGCCGATCGCCGTACGGGCGGTCGCCTTGCGGACGATCACCGTGCGGGCGTTCGGCGCGATGGCCGCCGTTGTGATGGCCACCATTGTGATGACCATGGGAGCGGCCGCCTTCGTGGCGGGGACGGTCGTCGAACGAGCGCGGGCGGTCGCTGTAGGGACGATCGCCGCGGGGACGATCACCATGAGGCCGGTCACCGCGAGGGCGGTCGCCATTGGGACGGTCGCCACGCGGAAGCCCGCCCTGAGGAGCGTCGCGATAGTCGCCATTGCGGAACTGCTGCTCGGCATGCGCCGGCGCACGATCGCCGCGCGACCGGTCATGATGGCCACGATCGTGGTTCGGACGATCGCCGAACGAACGATGACGGCCGGGGCCGCCGCCACCCGGACGGGCGGGCCGGAAGCGACCGTTGCGCTGTTCGTCCTCGGCATTGTCGCGGGCCTCGCGCTCGGCGCGGGGACGCATCGGCGGAGCCGCCGGCATGTCCTCGTTGGCGGGCGTCGAGACGACGGCGATGCGCTGGTTGGTCAGGCGCTCGATGCCCTTGAGCTGGCCACGCTCGCTGCCGTCGCAGAACGAGATCGCGATGCCCGAGGCGCCGGCGCGCGCGGTGCGGCCGATGCGGTGGAC
>CAYRBQ010000993.1:0-1102 GCA_964422305.1 uncultured Reyranella sp.
CTGCAAGAGCGCGTGGACGGCGATCCCCTGCGGATCGGCGAGGCCGGAGCGGATGAAGGCGATGTCGAGCCGCTCCTCGCGCAGCGCCGCCACGAGGTCGCCCGAGCTGCTCTCCTCCAGCACGAAGGAGACGTCGGGCCGCTCGCGGCGGAACTCGCGGATGGCGCGCGCGACCAGCGGATGGAAGGGCGCCGAGGTGGTGAAGCCGACGGCGATGCGGCCGGTCTCGCCGCGGGCGGTGCGGCGGGCGCGCACCGCCGCACTGTCGACCGCGCTCAGGATCGCCTCGGCGTCGGCCAGGAAGGAGCGGCCGGCGTCGGTCAGGCTGACGCCGCGCGGATGGCGGACGAACAGCGGCGCATCGATCTCGCGCTCCAGCGCGCGGATCTGCTGGGAGAGCGGCGGTTGCTGGATATGGAGCTTCTCGGCGGCACGCGTCACGTGGCCCTCGCGGGCGACGGCGACGAAGTAGCGGAGGTGACGCAGTTCCATGGATATCTATTCGATATGGAAAAGACATTTATCATATATTTGAACACTGGATAAGCCCGCCCTAGCGTGCCGCCATGACGATATCGATGGCTCTGGGGCTCGGCCTCGTGATGGTCTTCACCGCGTTCCTCTCCGGGATCTTCGGCATGGCGGGAGGGATGGTGCTGATCGGCGTGCTGCTGTTCCTGCTGCCGCTGCCGATGGCCATGGTGCTGCACGCGGTGACCCAGATGGCCTCCAACGGCTGGCGGGCGATCCTGTGGTGGCGGCACATCCAGTGGCGCATGACCGCGAGCTACATCGCCGGCTGCGCCATCGCGCTCGGCCTGTGGTCGCTCACCCTCTACGTGCCGGACAAGGCCGTCGCGCTTCTGATGCTCGGCCTCTCGCCCTTCATGCTGCGCGCCATCCCGGCCAGCCTGATGCCCGCGACCCTGGGGCCGCGCCAGGCGGTGGGCGGCGGCGTCGCCTGCATGGCGCTCATGCTGCTGACCGGCGTGACCGGGCCGCTGATCGACCAGCTCTTCCTGCGCTCGACCTGGAACCGCCAGCAGATCGTGGCGACCAAGGCCTCGTGCCAGGTGTTCGGCCACGGCTTCAAGCTGCTCTA
>CAYRBQ010000994.1:0-1097 GCA_964422305.1 uncultured Reyranella sp.
ACCGGGCTGAAGCTCGATGTCGGCCTGCCGCGCTGGCAGCTCGCCGATGTCCTGCCGGTGCTGCCGTTCGTCGGGGCCATGGTGGGCCTGGGCGCGGGCCTGGTGTTCTGGATCGTACGCGGCGCCTTCGGCCCCGGCTGGCTGGCCGGTGTGCTGGCGGTGGGCGCAGCCGTGCTGATCACGCGCGCCCTGCACGAAGACGGATTGGCCGACACCGCCGACGGGCTGGGGCCGCACGCGCTGGAGCCGGCGCGGCGGCTCGAGATCATGCGCGACAGCCGCAACGGCACGTTCGGCGTGCTGGCGCTGGCCCTGACCGTGCTGATCAAGGTTGCCTGCCTCGCGCAGTTCTCGGGCGCGACCGGTATGGTGGTGCTGATCGGCGCACACGCGCTGTCGCGCGCCGTGCTCGCCTATCCGCTGCTCGCCTTCTCGCCCGTGCATGCGGATGGGCTGGGCGCACAGGTGGGCAAGCCGACCGACAACGATGTCTGGATCACCATCGCGATCGGCGCCGGCCTCGCCTTCATCCTCCTGCTGGGCAAGGGCTTCTTCGCCGCCCTGCTGACCCCCGCCATTGCCGCGGCAGCAGGTATCTTCGCCGCGCACTGGATCGCCAGGCGCCTGGGCGGCTACACCGGCGACACGCTGGGCGCCGTCCAGCAGAAGGCCGAGGTCACCTTCCTCGTCATGGCGGCGCTGTTCTTCGGTTAGGAGTTTTCGAGATGGCGACAGGCGCCAAGATCACGGGAGCCGTCACGCGCTGGTGGTGGGTGCGGCACGCGCCGGTGCCCAATCCGGAACGCCGCTGCTACGGCCAGTCCGACAAGGATTGCGACGTCAGCAACGAGGCATTGTTCCGCCACCAGGCGGCGCTGCTGCCCAAGGGTGCGGTCTGGTACGCCTCGAACCTGCTGCGCGCGAAGAAGACGGCGGAGACGCTGGCGGGGTCGGGCGCGGAGATGGACGAGTTGCGCATCGAGCCCGACCTCGCCGAGCAGCATTTCGGCTCGTGGCAGGGGCTGACCTACGTCGAGATCGCAGAGAACCACGCCAACAATCATCTCTTCTGGCTGGGGCCGCCGGAGTTCCGGCCC
>CAYRBQ010000995.1:0-1096 GCA_964422305.1 uncultured Reyranella sp.
CTCGATCGCACGACGCGGGCGACGCTCGGCACCAGCGGGATGGCGATGGCGATGATGGTATTCTCGAGCGAGGGCCCGAGCGAGGCCGCCATGACCAGCGCCATGACGAGCAGCGGCAGCGACTGCATGATGTCCATCAGGCGCTGCGTGGCGAGGTCGAACCAGCCGCCGAGGAAGCCCGACATCAGGCCGATCGCGACGCCCAGGACGCCGCCCAGCAGGGTCGCGCCGACCGCGACGGCGAGCGAAATGCGCGCGCCGTAGACGATGCGGCTGAACATATCGCGGCCCATGAAGTCGGCGCCCAGCCAGTAGGAGCCGCCGGGCTTGGCGAGCGACGCGCGCGAGTTGGTCGACAGGGGATCGAGCGGCGCGATGAAGTTGGCGAAGACCGCCGTCAGGACGAACAGGAGGACGATGATGGCACCGACCGCGCCGAGCGGATAGCGGCGGGCGAGGAAGCCGGCCTGCCCCCAGAAGCCCGAAACGTTGGCGCCGGCCCGGGCGAGTGCGGCTTCGTGGTTGATGATTGCCATCGGGCGCCCCTCAGTCCGCGTACTTGATGCGCGGGTCGAGGGCCATGTAGGCCATGTCGACCAGGAAGTTGACCACCACGACGACGAACGCAATCAGCATCACCAGGTTCTGCACGATCGGATAATCGCGCCACAGGATCGCCTCGACCAGGAAGCGCGCGACACCCGGGATGTTGAACACCGTTTCGGTGACGATCAGGCCGCCGACCAGGAAGGCCGCCTCGATGCCGATGATGGTGACGACCGGCAGGAGCGCGTTGCGCAGCGCATGCTCGTAGTTGACCGAAGTCTGCGAGGCGCCCTTGGAGCGGGCGGTGCGGATATAGTCCTGGCGCAGCACCTCGAGCATCGAGGAGCGTGTGAGCCGCATGATCAGCGCCGAGCTGCGGAAGCCCACCGCCGCGGCCGGGATGCTGAGCAACAGCATTTCGTCGATGAAACTTCGTGGCTCGTTGGTGTAGATCGGAATCATCCCGAACCACTGGACCGAGGCCATCAGGATCAGCAGGCCCAGCCAGAACGACGGGAGCGAGAGGCCACTGAGGCTCAGCACGCGCAGG
>CAYRBQ010000996.1:0-1094 GCA_964422305.1 uncultured Reyranella sp.
ACACGGCGTTGCCGGCGGGGCTTGACCTGGTCGTGCTGCCGGGCGGCTTCTCCTACGGCGACTACCTGCGCTGCGGCGCGATGGCGGCGCAGTCGCCGGTGATGGCCGAGGTGAAGAAGCGCGCCGCCAGGGGCGTGCCGGTGCTGGGCATCTGCAACGGCTTCCAGATCGTGACCGAGGCCGGCCTGCTGCCGGGCACGCTGATGCGCAACTCGCACCTCAAGTTCGTCTGCTCCGACGTGCACCTGAAGGTCGAGACCAGCCAGAGCCTGTTCACCAACCGCTACCAGGCGGGCCAGGTGATCAAGGTCCCGGTGGCGCACGCCGAGGGCAACTACTTCGCCGACGCCGACACGATGAAGCGGCTCGAGGATCGCGGCCAGATCGCCTTCCGCTACTGCTCGCCCGAGGGCGTGGTCGACGGACCCCAGGGCATGGCGGGCAACCCCAACGGCTCGTCCAGCAACATCGCCGGCGTCTTCAATGAAACCAAGACGGTGCTGGGGCTGATGCCGCATCCGGAGAACGCCGTGGAGCCGATGTTCGGCGGCACCGACGGCAAGGCTTTGTTCGAGGGCATGGTCGAGGCCCTGTCGTGACGACATTGCTCCCGTCGTCTCGACCGGAGCCGAGCACAGCGAGGCGGAGCGGAGAGACCTTCCCTCCCCACGCCAGGCAGCAACTTGAGGAGAGAAGGTCTCTCGACTGCGCGGCCCTGTGGGCCGCTTCGCTCGAGACGACGGAGTAGTTGAACGTGACGATTGCCCAGGAAAAGAACCCGCCGGTCAAGCTGCCCAACGAGCCCGCGATCACGCCGCAGATCGTGGCCGAGCACGGCCTGGCCCCCGACGAGTACGAGCGCCTGCTGAAGATCATGGGCCGCACGCCCACCATGGTGGAACTCGGCATCTTCTCGGCGATGTGGAGCGAGCACTGCTCCTACAAGTCCTCCAAGGTATGGCTGAAGAAGCTGCCGACCAAGGCGCCGTGGGTCATCCAGGGCCCGGGCGAGAATGCCGGCGTCATCGACATCGGCGACGGCCAGGCCGCGATCTTCAAGATGGAGAGCCACAACCACCCCTCCTTCATCGAGC
>CAYRBQ010000997.1:0-1086 GCA_964422305.1 uncultured Reyranella sp.
GCGCGTGTTATAGGCGTTGACCGAGTCGTTGTAGAACTGGCGCGCGAAGGCGATCTTGTTCTCCGTCGTCGTCAGCTCCTCCTGGAGCTGCATGACGTTCTCGTTGGCCTTGAGCTGCGGGTAATTCTCCATCAGGGCGAACAGGCCGCGCGTGGCCGTCGTGAGTGCTGCTTCCGCAGGCCCCGCCTGCGCGGGATTGCCGCTCGCGGCCACCGCGCTGTTGCGTGCCTGGATCACCTTGGTGAGAGTCTCCTGCTCGTAGCCCATCGCGTCCTTCACGACCTGCACGAGGTTGGGAATGAGATCGTGACGGCGCTTGAGCTGTACGTCGATCTGGCTCCACGCCGTCTGCCCCTGGTTCCGCGCGCCGACGAGGCCGTTGTAGACGGCGATCAGCCACAGGCCGATCGCGGCGAGGATGCCGAGGGCGATCCAGAAACTCATGCCGATGCCTCCCTTGCAGGGTCGCCGAGTTTAGTCATGATTGCGGCAATCCGGGAGGAATAAGCATGGATACGTCAGCGCTGCTGAAGGCATTCTGCGCGGCCGTCGAGGGCCATGACGGCAAGGCGTTCGCCAACCTGTTCACCGAGGACGGCGTCTACCACGACGTCTTCTACGGCGACTTCAAGGGCCGCGCGAAGATCGCCGAGATGATCGACGACTGGTTCTACCGTACCGCGCACGAGTTCCGGTGGGAGATGCACCGCCCGGTCAGCGACGGCAGGATGCTCTACGCCTACTACACGTTCAGCTACGTCTCGAAGCTGCCGGAGGCCAAGGGCAAGCGGGTCGGCTTCGAGGGCGTGTCGATGATGACGCTGAAGGACGGCAAGATCGCCGACTATCGCGAGCTCGCCAATGTCGGCCCGGCCTTCGTCGAGCTGGGCTTCGCGCCCGAGCGCACCTCGAAGATCCTCGCCAAGGAAGGCGACCGCCTGAAGAAGCAGCCGGAGTGGAAGCGCCACATAGCGTGAAGACCCCCACCGCCCTCGTATGACGAGGGCACCTCCCCCGAGACGGGGGAGGTAAGAGCTCTTCCTTCCCCCGTCTCGGGGGAAGGTGGCGCGTAGCGCCGGAAAGGGG
>CAYRBQ010000998.1:0-1081 GCA_964422305.1 uncultured Reyranella sp.
GAGTTCGTCGAGAGCAAGGACGGGCCCACGATCTGGGAGGATCACTTCTATCCCGAGATCGTCGATCCCGAGACGGGCCGGCCGGTGGCCGACGGCGAGGCGGGCGAGCTCGTCTTCACGACCCTCGCCAAGGAAGCGATGCCGGTCGTGCGCTACCGCACGCGCGACCTGACGCGCCTGCTGCCGGGCTCGATGACGGCGATGCGGCGCATGGCCAAGATCACCGGCCGCAGCGACGACATGCTGATCGTGCGCGGCGTGAACCTGTTCCCCAGCCAGGTCGAGGAGCAGATCCTGCGCGACCCGGCGCTGAGCGGCCACTACGTGATCGAGCTGACACGCAGCGGCGCGCTGGACGATCTCACGGTACGGGTCGAGGCGCGTGCGGCGCTCGATGCCGAAGCCACGGCGCGATCGGTGCGCGACCTCGAGCGACGCCTGAAGGGAATGTGCGGCCTCTCGGCCCTGGTCGAGATCGGCCCCGTCGAGCGTTCCATGGGGAAGGCCCGCCGGGTGATCGATAAGCGGCCGAAGGCCTAGCTGCCGGTCGCGAGGCGGACGCGGGCGCGGACGAGTCCCGGGTCGTCGGGGAGCTGGCTGCCGATGTCCCAGGCGATGCCGGTGGGCGGCGTGGGCGCCGCCTTGGCGCGCGCGACCGTCGTGTCGACGATGGCCGCAGCCGTCAGGATCACGGCGGCGAAGACCAGCAGGTCGACCCATGTCAGCGTCGCCTTGCGCCGTGCCCGGATGGCGGCTTTTGGCTTGTTTTGGCCGTTTTTCACGATGGCCCCTCTGAACCTTGTGGGACTCTGATGGCCCCGCAATCGGTCACAACGGAGGCTAGACGTAGGCGATACGAAGGATGTTCGTGGCGCCAGGGGTGCCGAAGGGAACGCCGGCGGTGATGACGAGGCGCTCGCCGTCCTTGGCGATCTCCTCTTGGCGGGCCACGCGGACCGCACGCTGGACCATGTCGGCGAAGTTGTGGGCGTCCTCCGTCTGCACCGGATGCACGCCCCATGCGAGAGTCATGCGGCGTGCGGTGTCGAGGTTCGGCGTCAGGCAGAGGATGCGCACGTCC
>CAYRBQ010000999.1:0-1076 GCA_964422305.1 uncultured Reyranella sp.
CACGAGCCGCTCGCCGAACACGTCGACGGTGCCCGACGAAGGCTCCAGCAGGCCGGCGGCCACGTTCAGCAGGGTGGACTTGCCGCAGCCGGTCGGCCCCACCACCGACACGAACTCGCCCTTCGCCACGGTGAGCGTGGCGTCGGCCACCGCCGTGTAGGGCGCGCTCGCCCCGTCGCGGGCGGCGAAGCGGCAGGTGATGTCGGCCAGCGCCAGCGCCGGCACGTCGCTCGTCGATATCACGTCGGCTAGCTGCGCTTGCCGGCGCGCTGCGCGAATTCGTTTGTCCAGGTGTCGGCGAGCTTGAGCTTGCCGGCGTCGGCGGCGATCTTGGGGTCGCCGTCGACCAAGAACTTGAGCGCGTTCTCCATGGCGCCGGCCGGCATGAGACCGTCGGGCGAGATCGTCTCGCGCACGCCTGCGAACGACTTCTCGTACACCGCCTTGTCGCCCAGCAGGTAAGCCTCGGGAACCGATGCGGCAACCTCGGCCGGCGTGGCCTTCTGCAGCCACTCGTCGGCCCGCACGATGCCGGTCGCCAGCGCCTGCGCCGTTCCCGGCGTCTTGGTCAGCAGCTCCGGCTGGGCATAGAGGCAGGCGGCCGGAAAGGCGCCGCCGAACAGCTCCTGGTTGCCCTTCATCGTCCGCGTGTCGAGCATGATCTTGATGAGCTTCTTCTCCTGCAGGATGGTGAGCGCGGGATCGGACTGAGAGACGCCGTCGACCTCGCCCTTCTCGATCGCCGCCACGACAGAGGCGCCCGCGCCGACGCCGATCGCCACGATGTCGGTCGCCTTCAGGCCGCCCTTGGCCGCCCAGAAGTTCGCCAGCATGTGGGTTTGCGAGCCCGGCGCCGTGACGCCGAACTTCATGCCCTTGATGTCGGCCGGTCCCTTGACCTTGGCGGCGACGTCGTTGCGCAGGCCGATGGCGAGCTGCATGCCGCGGCCGATCAGGGCGAAGCCCATGATCGGTTGGCCACGCTGCTGCATGCGGATCGTATGCTCGTAGGCGCCGGCGACCACATCGGCGCTGCCGCCCATCAGGGCCTGCAGCGACTTGGCGCCGCCCTGGAA
>CAYRBQ010001000.1:0-1071 GCA_964422305.1 uncultured Reyranella sp.
CTGCGGGTGACCGTGGTCACCGACGGCCAGGAGCGTTCGGTCGCCGGCACGCTGTTCGGCTTCTGGGGCGCGCAGAAGGCATCGACGGCGCCGAAGACATGAGCCCCCTTCGCCGCGTAAAACGCGGCACTTCCCCCGCTTCGCGGGGGCAGGCATGAGTTCTTCTCCTCCCCCGTCATCGGGGGAGGTGGCAGCAGGCCGGAGGGGGTCACGCTACACCGGCGACGCCATGATGCTCGTCACGGCGCTGCTGATGGGCTCGAGCTATCCGTTCGCCAAGGACGTGCTCGCGGTCATGAGCCCGCTGCTCTACAGCGCCTCGCGCTACCTGGTGGCGAGCCTGTTCCTGTTCGCGGTAATGGCGCTGATGGGCCGCACGCTTTCGCTGCCGCGGCGCGACTGGCTGCCGATGTTCCTGCTGTCGCTGATCGGCGTCGCGCTGTTTCAGGCCTGCTGGGGCCTCGCGATGGCAAGGAGCGCCCCCTCGGTCGGCTCGATCGTGATGACCACCACCACGGCCTTCTCCGCCATCATCGCCTGGATGGCCGGCCGGCGGCTGCCGGCGCTGGGCTGGGCCGGCATCGTCATCGCCTTCGCGGGCGTCGTGGTCGTCGTGAACAACTCCCTGAGCCGCTTCACGGTCGATCTCGGCAGCCTCGACGGCACGCTCCTCTGGATGCTGTCGGCCTTCGCCTGGGCGCTCTACGTCGACCGCTGTGCACCCTACAACCAGCGGCTGGGCGCCCTGCCCGTGATGGCCTGGACGACCCTGCTGGGTTCGCTGGTGCTGCTGCCGGTCTCGCTGATCTTCGACTCGCTCGGCGAATTCGCCCGCCTCGACGACCGGCTGCTGGGCTTCTGGCTCTACACCGCGATCTTCCCGGTGGGCGTGGCCTTCCTCGGCCTGACCGCCGGCCTGGAGCGGCTCGGGGTCTCCCGGGTCATGGTCTACATGTACCTGATCCCGGTGGCGGGCGTGGGCCTGTCGGCCGCCTTCTTCGGCGATCCGCTGACGGCGGCCCGCGTGCTGGGTGGCCTGATCGTGCTCCTGGGCGTCATTCTGACGCGCGT
>CAYRBQ010001001.1:0-1060 GCA_964422305.1 uncultured Reyranella sp.
CAGACCTACGGCCAGGCCGAGGCCTGCATGATCTGCACCTTCTTCTCTCCCCAGGATCATGTCGCCGCGCTCGAGACCAACAAGCGCCACCGGCTCGCGAGTTGCGGCAAGGCCACGCCGCTGATGCGCCTCGAGGTGATGGACGACGAGGGCAGGCTGCTGCCGCGAGGGCAGCGCGGCGAGATCGTGGTGCGCGGCGGCCTCGTGATGAAGGGCTACTACAACAACCCGCAGGCGACCGAGGAAGCCTCGACCTTCGGATGGCACCATACCGGCGACATCGGTGTCATCGACGAGGACGGCTTCGTCTACATCGTCGATCGCAAGAAGGACATGATCATCTCCGGCGGCTTCAACGTCTTCCCGAGCGAGGTCGAGCAGATCCTGTGGGGCCATCCGGCCGTGCAGGACTGCGCCGTGATCGGCGTGCCGGACGAGAAGTGGGGCGAGGCGGTGAAGGCCGTCGTCGAGCTGAAACCCGGCGCCAAGGCGACCGAGGAGGAGCTGATCCAGCTCGCCAAGCAGAAGCTCGGCGGCGTGAAGGCGCCGAAGTCGGTCGACTTCATCGAGGCGCTGCCGCGGAGTCCCGTCGGCAAGGTGCTGAAGAAGACGCTGCGCGAGCCCTATTGGGCAGGTCAGGAGCGCAAGATCTGATGCGCGACCGCCTGCGGCGCCTCCCGCCCAATGTGCAGGGCGCGCT
This sequence comes from uncultured Reyranella sp., assembly GCA_964422305.1. Classification (GTDB taxonomy): domain Bacteria; phylum Pseudomonadota; class Alphaproteobacteria; order Reyranellales; family Reyranellaceae; genus Reyranella. Next base: position 701 of record CAYRBQ010001001.1, read on the forward strand.
GTGGCTGGTGAGCGGCGGCTTCATCTTCACCTCGACCGGCGTGATGATCCGGCTCCTGTCGGAGCAGATCGAGAGCGTGCAGACGGCGTTCTTCCGCGCCGTCATCGGACTCCTGCTGCTGGTGCCGATGATCGCCAGCGGCCGGGTGATCCCCTGGCACTCCAAGCGCATCAAGGGCCACTTCTGGCGCACCTTCATGGGCACCACCTCGATGGTGCTGGGCTTCTACGCCGTCTCCATGCTGCCGCTCGCCGATGCGACGGCCATCGCCTTCTCGCAGCCGCTGTTCTCGGTGCTGGTGGCCGTCGTGCTGGCCAAGGAGAAGGTGCGCTGGCGGCGCTGGACGGCGACGGCGGTGGG
>CAYRBQ010001002.1:0-1046 GCA_964422305.1 uncultured Reyranella sp.
TGAGTACCTGGCGGTCGGATGGCGGCTGCTGCCTACCGACCGGCGCGACCAGCCCGCGCCGCAGGACGCCTACAGCGTGGAGTCCTACGTGACCGAGGCGAGGCTGCCCGCCGGCTCGCCTTTCGTCGACAAGTCGGTGGCTGCGCTGGAGGCCGAAGCCGACGGCAACGTCTCGGTGACGGCCATCGTCCGCGAGGGCAACCGGCGCTATGTGCCGGGCGGACACTGGACGATGTATGCCGGCGACATCCTGCTGCTGCAGGGCGAGGCCCATTCGATTCGAGAGCTCGCGGAAGAGGCCGGCCTCGAGATCGTCGGCACCGCGACGCCTCCGGCCGAAGAGGTGGCGGCGGACTCGCTGACGGCCGTCGAGGCCGTCGTGATGGAGGGCTCGACACTGGTCGGGCGCACGCCGGCGGAGCTCAGATTGCGCGACCGCTACGGCGTCAACCTCGTGGCGATCAGCCGGCGCGGACTGCAGGGCCAGGCGCGGTTGCGCAGCACGCGCTTCAGGGTCGGGGACGTGCTGATCCTCCAGGGAAACGGCGAGAACGTCTCGGAGCTGCTGCGGGATCTCGGCTGCCTGCCGCTGATCGACCGGTCCACCGGCTTCGGCACGCCGCGGCGGGACTACCTGCCCCTCGCCATCCTCGCCGCGACCATCCTGCTGGTCGCCGCCGGCATCGTGCCGGTCGCCATCGCCTTCTTCGGCGCCGCGGTGGCGATGCTGCTCGGCCGCGTGCTCACGCCCAAGGAAGCCTATGCCGCGCTCGATCCGCCGATCCTCGTCCTGCTCGCCTGCATGATCCCGATCAGCGACGCCATCAACGGCACCGGCGCCGCGACCCTCATCGCCGACGTGCTGGCCGTGGCCGCCGCGAAGGTTCCGGCGTCCCTTTCCGTCACCCTGGTGCTGGTCGCCTCCATGGCGGTCACGCCGTTCCTCAACAATGCGGCGACCGTGCTGATCATGGCCCCGATCGCCGGCGGCGTCGCGAAGACGCTGGGGCTCGACCCCGACCCGTTCCTGATGGCGGTCGCGATCG
>CAYRBQ010001003.1:0-1046 GCA_964422305.1 uncultured Reyranella sp.
ACGCCTGGGTAACAGCGCGCGCCGGGCTGTAGCCACCGAACGACGAGACGACGAAGGAAAAAGCCTTATGGAATAAGGCTCGGATGATTCCGTGCGACAACCATGCGCACAGAAAATGTCCCGTTCGGGTGTGCGCTTGTGCGCGCCCAACCGGTTGAGATCGCTGGCTCTTCGGCGTGCGGAGAGCCGAAATCGAGGCGTTCGCGATCACGCCGTTTCCCGTTCCCTGTTCCCAACCGGGCCGCCCCTTCGGGCGGCCCTTTTCTTTGTGGAGAGACGCATGAACGTGCCGAACGAGTCCGGCGTCGAGGTTCCCGTGCCCGAGGGCGCGCTTCCCGAGATCCTCACGCCGACGCCTCCTGCCGAGCCGCCATCCGAGGAGGCGCCGCCCGAGGAGCCGCCCCCCGCAGAACCGCCGCTCCAGGAACCGCCCCTCCAGCGGCACGACCCTTTCGCACCTATGCGCGGCGCGCCCTGGATGAACAGGAGGCTCAGCCCGTCGGGGCGGGCGGCGGCCTTCCTGCGCCGGGAGCTGGAAGACTTCCCCGCCATCGAGGGGCGCGATCCCAACCACGCCGACCTCAACGCCATCGTGAAGCGCACCGTCGACACCATGGTGCCGATCTTCCGGCGCGAGCAGGCGACCGACATCGCCTACGACGAGCTGGAGAAGCGGCGGGCCGATCCGAACATCCATCTCGCCGGGTGGCCCACCGGCCCTCGCTTACCCCGCGTACCGCGCAGCCCGAGCCCGCCTCCGCCGCCGATCCTGCCGCCGCGTTCCGAAAGCGCGCCCTTCACGCCCGCGCCGCCGTCCTCGACCAGCCCGCCGCCGCTCACCGCGCCGCAAGCGCAGCCGCTCATTCTCTCGACGCCGAAGGCGGAGTTGCTCCCGGAGTTCTGGGACGTCGTCCCGCCCGATCTCCGCGCGCTGGTGCAGCCGATCCCGGGCGGTCACGTCATCCTCGAGCCGGGCGAGGCCTTCGTCCTGCCCGGCGCGCCGATCCCGGACCCGTCGACCCAGGTCCTGATCCATTGGCACAAGC
>CAYRBQ010001004.1:0-1041 GCA_964422305.1 uncultured Reyranella sp.
AGGCGGCGTTGCGCGAGACCTTGCCCCAGGTCGCGGGATCGTTGGGGTCCGCCGGGCCCTTCGTGGCGGGCCGCGGCCGGTGCAGCGTCGCCACGCCGCCGCCGTCCGGGTCGGCCGGATCGAAGGCGGGGTCGCCGCTCATCGCCGAGGCGAGCGCGGGGTCCTCGTGGACCTCGTGCATGCTGGCCGGCATCTCGGGCATGGGCGGCGGCTCCATGCGGATCTGCAGGCCGGCCAGCAGGGTCACCACCTGCTCGCGCAGGTTGGTGAGCAGCGCCTCGAACAGGTTGAAGGCCTCGCGCTTGTATTCGTTCAGCGGGTCCTTCTGGCCGTAGGCCCTGAGGCCGATGCCCTGGCGCAGATGGTCGAGGTGCAGCAGGTGGTCCTTCCAGGCCTGGTCGAAGAGCTGCATCAGGACGCTCTTCTCGACCTGGCGCCAGACCTCGGGTCCGTACTGCGCGGCCTTCTGGGCGAAGGCGCGCTCGGTGGCGTCCTCGAGGCGCGTCTTGATCTCCTCGTCGGCGATGCCTTCTTCCTTCGCCCACTCGTCGATCGGAAGGTCGAGGCCGAAGATACGCTGGACGTCCTCCTTGAGCTCCGCGACCTTCCACTGCTCGGCGTAGACGTCCTCGGGGATGGTGCGCTTGACCATCGCGTCCACGACGTCGCGGCGCATGCCGGCCACGGTGTCGGAGACGTCCTCGGTCGCCATCAGCTCAAGGCGCTCCTTGTAGATTTCCTGGCGCTGGGCGTTCATCACGTCGTCGAAGCGCAGCAGGTTCTTGCGGATCTCGAAGTTGCGCGCCTCGACCTTGCCCTGCGCCGTCTCCAGCGCCTTGTTGAGCCAGCGGTGGGTCAGCGCCTCGTCGTCGGCCATGCCTTTCTTCTGGACCCAGTCGAGCACCTTGTTGTTGCCGAAGATGCGCATCAGGTCGTCTTCCAGCGACAGGAAGAACTTCGAGGCGCCGGGGTCGCCCTGGCGGCCCGAGCGGCCGCGGAGCTGGTTGTCGATGCGCCGGCTCTCGTGGCGCTCGGTGCCGA
>CAYRBQ010001005.1:0-1041 GCA_964422305.1 uncultured Reyranella sp.
CATCATCATGATGTTCATCCTGTTCGAGCCCTACGGGCTCTACGGGCGCTGGCTCAAGGTGAAGCTCTTCTTCCAGCTCTTCCCGCTCTACAAGAAGGCGACCTTCAAGCGGCAGAAGACCTACGTGAAGTCGGAGCGCAACCGATGAGCCTCTTCACGGTCGACGGCATCTCGCTGCAGTTCGGCGGCCTCAAGGCGGTCGACAACGTCAACTTCGCGGTCGAGAAGGGCGAGATCTTCACCATCATCGGCCCCAACGGCGCCGGCAAGACCTCGATCTTCAACCTGATCTCGCGGCTCTACAACCCGACCTCGGGCAAGCTGTTCTTCGAGGGCCGCGACATCACCGAGGTGCCGCCGCACCAGATCGCCAAACTCGGCATCGCGCGCACCTTCCAGAACATCGAGCTGTTCGAGAACGCCTCGATGCTGGCCAACCTGCTGGTCGGCCGGCACTGCCACGCCACGACGCGGATGTGGCAGGAAATGCTGTTCCTTCCCTCGGTGCGGCGCGCCGAGAAGGAGCACCGCCGCAAGGTCGAGGAGGTCATCGAGTTCCTCGACCTGCAGGCCTATCGCGACAAGCTGATCGCCGGCCTGCCCTACGGCGTGCGCAAGGTGATCGAGGTCGCCCGAGCGCTCTGCTCGGAGCCCAAACTGATCCTGCTCGACGAGCCCTCCTCCGGCCTGAACGTCGAGGAGACCGACGACATGTCGTTCTGGATCCGCGACATCCGGACCGAGCTCGGTATCACCGTGCTGATGGTCGAGCACGACATGACGCTGGTCAACCGGGTCTCCGACCGGGTGCTGGCGCTCAACTACGGCAAGGTGCTGGCGACCGGCACGCCCGCCGAGGTGCAGGCGCACCCCGACGTGATCGCGGCCTATCTCGGCGCCTGAGCGGAGTTCCCATGCCTCTCGACGCAAACGCAATCGACGACGTCATCCTCAAGGTCTCGAACATCGAGAGCTACTACGGCCCGATCATGGCGATCCGCGGCGTCAGCCTCGCCGTGCCGCGCGGCAAGATCCTCACCG
>CAYRBQ010001006.1:0-1040 GCA_964422305.1 uncultured Reyranella sp.
TACATGGCCGGCGGCGGCAAGATCGCCCGCGTCCACGGCCCGTTCGTCAGCGACGGCGAGGTCGAGGAGGTGGTGCGCCACCTCAGGGCCCAGGGCGCCCCGGCCTACATCGAGTCGGTCACCGACGATCCCGATGCCGACTCCGACGGACTCGGCCTGCCGGGCGAGGGCGGCGAAGAGGGCGAGAGCGACCAGCTCTACGACCAGGCGATCGCCTTGGTGGCCCGCGAGCGCAAGTGCAGCACCTCTTTCATCCAGCGCTACCTGCAGATCGGCTATAACAGGGCGGCCCGCATCGTCGAGCGCATGGAGCGCGAGGGTGTGGTCAGCCCCGCCAACCATGTCGGCAAGCGCGAGGTGCTGGCCCGCGACATCGACGACCGCGAGCGCTGATCGCCCGTCGGCGGGCGAGCGAGGAACGATGAGCGAGCAAGCCCCTTCCGGAGCCGCATCGAGATCGCCGATCGCGACGGCGCCGGTCCGTCACCGGCGGCGCATCCCGCTGGTCTGGATCGTGCCCGTCCTGACGGCGATGATCGGTGGCTGGCTCGCCTGGGACACCTATTCCAAGCGCGGTCCCACGATCACCGTCTCGTTCGACACGGCGGCCGGCCTGACGGCGGGCCAGTCGCAGCTCAAGTACCGCAACGTCGTGATGGGCACGGTGAGGAGCATCACCATCCCGCCCGACCTCTCCAAGGTGGTGGTCACGATCGAGACCACCCGCGAGGCCGAGCCGCTGCTCAACGACAAGACGATCTTCTGGGTGGTGAAGCCGCAGCTCTTCGCCGGCAACATCTCCGGCCTCGAGACGATCCTCAGCGGCTCCTATATCGGCATGCGCCCGCAGGTCGAGGGCGGCAAGCCGCAGCGCGACTTCGTGGGCCAGACCGATCCCCCGGTGCTGCAGGCCTCCGCCAAGGGCACGACCTACCGGCTCGACACGCACCGGCTGGGCTCGATCAGCCTCGGCGCGCCGATCTTCTTCCGCGACATCGAGGTCGGCACGGTGCTGGGCTGGGACCTGCACGACCTCGCCA
>CAYRBQ010001007.1:0-1036 GCA_964422305.1 uncultured Reyranella sp.
TCGCCCTTGCCCAGCCGGCCGACCAGCATTTGGCGGTAGTTGGCGCGGGTCAGGCGCTTGCGGATGAATTCGATGCCGTAGCGCTTCGCCTCCGGAATGCCCCCGCGGTCGTCCTCGGCGATGATGGTGATCTGGGACGGCTTGATGCCGATGTGGCGCAGGATCAGCGGCAGCACACCCTGGGTGATCGAACCGAAGCCGATGATGACCATGCGGCCCTTGAAGTTCAGGTACTTCCTGCCGGCTGCCTTGCGCGCGATCTTCTTCGCCATTTCAGCGTCCCCGTCCTTTGCTTGCAGATGGTCGATAAACAGCAACGGGGCCTTTCTCAAGGCCCCGTCGATCCGTACGCCCGGAATATGTCAGATCAGATGCAGACCGCCTTGAGCGGCGCAAAGCCGTTGAAGGCGACCGACGAGTAGGTCGTCGTGTAGGCGCCGGTCGCCAGGATCTCGACCTTGTCGCCCGGCTTGAGGGACAGAGGCAGCTTGTACTCCGTCTTCTCGTAGAGGATATCGGCCGAGTCGCAGGTCGGGCCGGCCAACACCACCGGGCCCACGCGCGTGCCCTCGCCGGGCGTGCGCAGGCGGTACTTGATGCTCTCGCCCATCGTCTCGGCCAGGCCCGAGAACTTGCCGATGTCGAGGTAGACCCAGCGCTTGCGGTCGCCCGCGGCCTTGCGCGAGACCAGCACGACCTCGCTCTGGATCACGCCCGCGTCGCCCACCATGGAGCGGCCCGGCTCGATGATCACCTCCGGCATGCGGTTGCCGAAGTGGCGCACCAGCGCGCGGTTCACCGCGTCGCAATAGGCCTCGAGGCTGTTGACCTCGGCGCGGTAGCGCGCCGGGAAGCCGCCGCCCAGGTTGACCATGCGCAGGTCGACGCCCTCTTCGGCGAGCGCGAAGAACATCTGCGAGACCTGGCCGAGCGCCCTGTCCCACTGGTCGAGGTCGGTCTGCTGGCTGCCGACATGGAAGGAGATGCCGTAGGGGTCGAGGCCCCACTGCTTGGCCTTGCGCAGCAGATCCTTGGC
>CAYRBQ010001008.1:0-1025 GCA_964422305.1 uncultured Reyranella sp.
CTGATGTACAACAAGGACAAGCTGCTCGCGAACGGCGACCGCTGGGAGAGCCTGATCGCGGCCAACCTCCAGTCCGACGCATCGTATCGCTGAGCCGGGCAGGGGGAGACACAAGACATGCTGCTCCAGGCTCTGGCCTTCTACGTCTTCGCGGCGATCACGGTCGCGTCGGCGGCGATGGTCGTGGTGTCGCGCAACCCGGTCTATTCGGTCCTGTTCCTGATCCTGGCGTTCTTCAACGCCGCAGCGTTGTTCGTGCTGATCGGGGCCGAGTTCATCGCGATGATCCTGGTCATCGTGTATGTCGGCGCCGTCGCCGTGCTGTTCCTCTTCGTCGTCATGATGCTGGACATCAACCTCGCCGAGCTGCGCGAGGGCTTCCTGAAGTACCTGCCGGTCGGGGCCATGATCGGCGCCGTGCTGCTCGCCGAGATCCTGCTGGGCCTGGGCGTGCTGGGCAGCGGTTCGGTGACCGTGGCCACGCTCGATAAGGCCGGACCGCAGGTGCTGGCGATCGACAATACGCGCGCCATCGGCCGCGTCCTCTACACCCAGTATTTCTACCTCTTCCAGGTAGCGGGCCTCGTGCTGCTGGTCGCCATGATCGGTGCCATCGTGTTGACACTCCGCAGTCGGCCGGGCGTCCGCCGCCAGAAGGTCAGCGAGCAGCTCTATCGACCGAAGGAAGAGGCGGTCACGCTGGTCAAGGTCCCGCCGCGGGGAGGCGTGTGATGGTGATCGGTCTCGGCCACTATCTCGCCGTTGCCGCGGTGCTCTTCACCCTCGGCATCCTGGGCATCTTCCTCAACCGCAAGAACGTCATCGTCATCCTGATGTGCGTCGAGCTGATGCTGCTGGCGGTCAACATAAACCTGGTCGCGTTCTCGATCTTCCAGGGCAACGTCGTGGGCCAGGTCTTCGCCATGCTGGTGCTGACGGTCGCTGCGGCGGAGGCTGCCATCGGGCTGGCGATCCTGGTCGTCTACTTCCGCAATCGCGGCACGATTGCGGTCGAAGACATCAAC
>CAYRBQ010001009.1:0-1004 GCA_964422305.1 uncultured Reyranella sp.
CCGAGGTGCAGCTCGCCCTCGCCGCGCGCGACCTCCTGGCGAAAGAGGGGCTCGATGCCGCGGTGGTCTCGATGCCGTCTTGGGAGTTGTTCGCGTCGCAGGAGGACACATATCGCAACAAGGTCATGGGCGGCGACGGCACGGTGCGCGTAGCCTGCGAGGCGGCGGCCGGCTTCGGCTGGGAACGCTGGCTCGGGACCAAGGGCGCGTTCGTGGGAATGACGGGCTTCGGCGCTTCGGCCAAGGCTTCGGATCTGTACAAGCATTTCGGCATCACGGCCGAGGCGATCGCCGCAGCGGCGCGCCGGCTGGCGCAATAACGGAGGGACCAATGGCTGTTCGGGTTGCAATCAACGGCTTCGGCCGCATCGGCCGCAATGTGCTGCGCGCCATCATGGAGTCGGGCCGGAAGGACATCGAGGTCGTGGCGATCAACGATCTCGGCCCGGTCGAGACCAACGCCCACCTGTTCCGCTTCGACTCGGTCCATGGCCGCTTCAACGGCGAGGTGAAGGTCGACGGCGACACGATCGACGTCGGCCGCGGCAAGATCAAGGTCACCGCCGAGCGCGATCCCGCCAAGCTGCCGCACAAGGCGCTGGGCGTCGACATCGCCATGGAGTGCACCGGCATCTTCACGTCGAAGGACAAGGCCTCGGCGCACGTCACTGCCGGTGCCAAGCGCGTGCTGGTCTCGGCGCCCGCCGACAACGCCGACCTGACGGTCGTCTACGGCGTGAACCACGACAAGCTCACGAAGGATCACGTCGTCGTCTCGAACGCCTCGTGCACGACGAACTGCCTGGCGCCGGTCGCCAAGGTGCTGAACGACGCGGTCGGCATCGACCACGGCTTCATGACGACCATCCATGCCTACACCGGCGACCAGCCGACGCTCGACACCATGCACAAGGATCTCTACCGCGGCCGCGCCGCCGCGCTGTCGATGTTCCCGACCTCGACGGGTGCCGCCAAGGCGGTCGGCCTCGTGCTGCCGGAGCTCA